>JAFWWR010000040.1 GCA_017518025.1 Clostridia bacterium | reverse complement strand
CTTCACTGAGAAAAATCCTGCCGGATTTTTCTCAGTATCTTCCTATTTTTTCGAATTCGATATCCGGGAAGTCCGTCACGTCGTCGCGGATCCGGTAGTCGCCGATTGTCGGATTCACGAATAGCGGGTTTTCCGTCAGCGGTACCCCATGATTGTTCTCAACTGTCGAGAATTTCATCACGATGTCTTTATAAACCACCGGATCGCCCGATTTGCTGAACTCACGGTTGCCCGTTATCACCAGCGACGGGTTGAGACAGAATTCCGGCTCGTCCCATCTCTCGATATCCGTGGTGATATCGAAGTATCCGGGCCACTCCTCAGCCAGCCTCGCCTTGAGCTCGGGACGGGCGTCGTAGAATTCGAACGCTTTTACCCATGCGGCGTATAATTCATGAGACAAGACCTCCCCGGGCTTGTCCTGCTCCATCATCTCCCGGGTGAACTCGCCGGCGTGAGTGTCGCAGGCAATGGGATTCGGTCCTTCGTCAAGGGAGATCGAGACGTTGTCGCTGTAGGTGTTGTACTTGCAGATGTCGTGGTTCATGACGGGGACCCAGCAATCGTAGAACAAATTGGAGATAACTGACGTGCCGGACGTGGCGTCGAGGTACAGGCCGTACCGTCCGTTGCCGCCTCCCGTGATGTGCATGAACAGATTGTGCGTGACCAGATTTCCGCCCTTTTCGACGCTCCCCCAGTTGTTGATGGCTCCGGTGTCGTCGCCGTTATAGCAGACTCTGTCGAACACGTTGTACTCAGCGCGCATATTGTACGCTCCGCGGAAGTCGATGCCCTCCCAGCAGCAGTCCTTGAAAAGGTTGTGGGTCACCACCGCCTCGCCGACGTTGAAGGAGAGCGCCGCGGTGTTGCCGTTCCTGAGTCCGGACTGTGTGAACAGATTGTTGTCTATGAAGATCTTGCCGCCGCAGTAGAACCGGTCCTCTATCGCGGATTTGGTGTGTATCTGCAGACCGTAAGCGGCAAAAGTGGAGAACTCACAGTTACGAACGGTGATATTGAAGTTTTTCCCGGGATCGTTTCTCAGGAAATAGACCGTGTTTTCCGCGGCGCATCCCTGGAACGTGCATCCTTCAAAATCGAGGTCGTGACAGTATTCGCCGTAGATGAATTCACCGGTGGAGTTCTTGAACGTGAGACCGTCGAAGGTGAAGAAGTCACAGTGCCTCATATCGAGCATTCTGCCGCCGCCGGTGATGTGGTACGTGCCCTCCGGCTTAAAAACGTACATGACGTACGTCGAGGGGTCGATCCAGTATTCGCCCTTGTCGTCCAGCTCCTCCGGAATATTGACGACAGCCGTCCACGCCCAATATCTGCTGTCAAATCCGTCGAGGGCGAGGTACCGCAGATGACCGGCTTTCGATTGCTCCGGATGAGGAATGTGGAAGAGACCCGTCGCGGGATCGTATTCGTCCGTCGACAGAAGATCCTTTGCCCAGCCGGTGGTAAGGTAGCCGTAAAGAAGCAACCCCTCCGTCGAATGGTATTTGTTTATCCTGTTTTTCAGCAGCGGATGATCGATCAGATAATGGCTGTCGTCGACCGCTTCGCCCGCGCTCTGAATGAGCTGGTCCGTTCTGTCGCTGTACCTGTTGGGGAAGCGAGCAAGAGTGCAATCTCCGTTGTCGCCGAGGATCATGGTTACACGGGGATCGTAACTTGCCAGTCTGCCCGACAGGTCGGCCTTTTTGATCGAGTCCGCATATTTCGGATCAAAGATCGATTTTTCAGCGTCGCTCAGGTCGGTGAACTCCGACTCGAGAACGTCGATGCCGTTGTTGAAGACCACCTCTCCGTCGCCGTAACGGCACCAGATGATCCGCTGATCCGCCGTGCCGGAGTCCTCGGCCGTCAGATTCAGGGACAACGGACCGTAGTCCCCCGCCTTGAACGCCACAATGACGTCGCCGGCCTTCTCTGTTTTCTTCTGTCTCACGAGCTCCGCGGCGCGGTCAAAAGTCGCCACGGGATGGTCTATGGTCCCGTCCGCGCTGTCGTTTCCGTCAACAGCGACGTATACGTCGGCGTCGTCCACAAGAGGATATTCCCTCTCGGTGTGGCTGTTTTCCGGAACGGGATCGTTGTAGACGAGGTTGAACGTGTCGTCGAATCTCTTGAGTATCGTCGCGAACTGCTCCCGGGTGGCGTTTCCGCGGGGGGAGAGCGTGCCGTCGCTCATTCCCTTGATGAGATTCGCCTCGTTCGCCCAGGCGAGGGCGTCCTTGGCGTAACTGTGGATCTTATCTGCGTCCGGAAATCCGGAGAGATCCGCCCTCTCGGGCACGGAGACGAGGCATCTTTCGGAAAATCTCGCCAGCATCGTGGCAAGCTGCTCGCGGGTGATCTTCCCGTTCGGTTCGAAGGTCGTTTCGGTTATACCGTTCACGATACCCTCGTCCTTCGCCCAGATCACCGCGTCGGAGTAGTATTTTCCGGCTTTGACGTCGGTGAAATCGTTTCTGAAAGTGACTGTAGGCGATCCCTCGCGGCGGTAGAGGACGGTGACGACCATGCCCCGGGTCATGGACCCGGCGGGATCGAATTTGTTGTCGCCCACGCCGTTCATGTAGCCATGTTCCACGGCGTATTTTATCGCCTCGTAGCTCCAGCGGGTCGTTTTCACGTCGGAAAAACTCGAGCCGTCCGCGGAGAATACCGCGACCGCCGCGCCCGCGAGCATCAGAACTGTCAGGATCATGCAAATAAGTTTTTTCATTTCAAAAATTCCTCCGGGAAATTGAGTTCAGATAAATAATAGCAAATCCGCCCCCGAAAGTCAAGAAAAAACGCAAACGGCGGAAAATGTATCAAAAAGGATCTTTCGTATCACCATTCGTGTCCCCCTCATCCGGGTCCTGCGGGCCCACCTGTCTCGCTGCGGCTCGGTCACGCCGCGGCTCTGACATGCCCCCGGCATGTCATTCACTACCGCGTCGCCGCTTCGCTTCCCTCCAGGG
>JAFWWR010000039.1 GCA_017518025.1 Clostridia bacterium | reverse complement strand
TTTCGCCGTCGCCTTTACCGCCTCCGGGGGATCCTCGTCGGCGCACATGAAGTTGCCGATATCCACCAGCGCGCCGAAGTTTTCGTGGCGCGCCGCCTCCTGCAGCTTCACGATCCGGGCGGCGTCCTGGTAGTAGTAGCCGTGATTTTCCGTCAGGGTCCTGACCCCGACCGCCCCGGCGTATTCCGCAACTCTCATGCACCCCTCGGCGAGGCGCGGGAGCGCGTCGTCGAAGTCAACGGGGCGGCCGTCTCCGTCGAGGCCCGCCGACACGTCGTGGCGCATCAAGGGGACGCCGAGGATCGCGGCGCGATCGACCTCGCGGCAGATTCGTTCCACCTCGCGGTCGAGGTCGCCGCCGGATCCGGCAAGCAGATCGGCGCCGACGTCAAGACAGACCGGCGCAAGTCCCGCCTCCTCCGCCGCGCGGCGGAACGAGGCGAGCTCCCGGTCTGTGTATTCGCGCTCAAAGCAGTATTCCACGCCGTCGAAGCCCATTTCGGCGGCGGTGTTTATCATGAAATCCATGCCCCGGTCCCGGTAGGGGCCGAAGCTGTAAGTGCTGACGGAAATTTTCAAATCACTGTTCCTCCCCGCCGAGGCCCGACAGTTTTTTGTCGAATTCCTCCGCGGTGTTGTAGCCCATTCTCTTCTGGCGGTTGTTCATGGCGGCGATCTCGATGATGACGGCGAGGTTGCGCCCCGGCTGGACCGGGATGGTGGTGGTGGGTATCATGATGCCCATGATGTCCGTGTACTCGGTCACGAGACCGAAGCGGTCGTATTCCTTACCCTTCTCCCAGGGCTCGAGTTTTATCACCAGATCCACCTTTTCGGTCTCCTTGACGCTGCCCATACCGAAGAGGCGGCGCACGTCGACGATGCCGATGCCGCGGAGCTCGATGTAGTATTTGATCAGCTCCGGCGCGTTGCCGACGATGGTCTTGGCGGAGACCTTTTTCAGCTCCACAGCGTCGTCCGCGATGAACCGGTGGCCGCGCTTGATGAGCTCGATGGCGGTCTCGCTCTTGCCCACTCCGCTGTCGCCGAGGATCAGCACGCCCTCGCCGTAGACCTCCACGAGCACGCCGTGGCGGGTGATCCGCGGGGCGAGCTGGACGTTGAGATACGCGATGAGGGCGGCGGTGAAGGAGGAGGTGTTCTCGTCGGTCTCCAGCACCGGCACGCCGAAGTATTCGGCAAGGGAGAGCATTTCCTCGCATGGCTTCGCGCCGTGGGTGTAGATCACCGCCACGGGGGAGAGCTTGAGGAATGCGATGATACGGCTTTTCTTTTCGTCGGGGGTGAGCGCCTCGAGATACGCCGACTCGGCGTTACCGATGACCTGGAGGCGCTTCGGATCGAAGAATTCGTAGAATCCGGACAGGGCGAGGCCGGGTCTGCTGACCTCGTTGGTGTTGACCGTGATGGTCTCCGGGTCCTCCGGGAGAAAATCGGGGGTGAGCTTCAGCTCGTCGATGATTTTTTTCAGATTTACGCGTTCCGTAATGTTTTCCATTGTGGGACCGTCCTTTCGGCGCCGCACCCGGCGCTCTTCTTTCATATTTTACCATTTTGCGGAACGGATTGCAATAGGAGGTTTGCGCCGTCTGGTCAACCGGGATTTGAGCGGAACGTTTTTGTCGCCGTCTTTTCCGAAAAATATAATGTCACTATAACAGCTAACATCGTGTGTTCAAAAGCGTTTG
>JAFWWR010000038.1 GCA_017518025.1 Clostridia bacterium | reverse complement strand
TCCGAAGTGATCGTGATATCCGAGCGCCGCGCGGCGGTACGGCTCGAGAAGGGAGCCGTCCTCCGCGAAGGAACGTATGAGATCCACCGCCTTTTGGGGCGAGAATTCTTTTATTGCGCAGCCCACCGTGTTGATGTAGTGGTCCGCGATGTATTTTTCGATGGAATTCGCGAAGTGGGTGACAACGGACGGAACTCCGAAGAAGGTGGGCTCCGCCAGGATGTTGCCGCTCTTGCCGCAGAACAGGTCGGCGGCCGCCTCCAGCTCCAGGATCTTTTCGGTGTATCCGTAGGGGCGGAAGGTGACCTCGCCCATGCTTTTCAGAGTCTTGAGGTAGTCGAACAGTTCTGCGTTCTTGCCGCAAACGGGCAGTACCGTCAGCGGAAAACGCTCTTTCACGAGGAGCTCGCAGATCTTCTTCATCTTGCCGATGCCGTAGCCCCCCTCCGCCATGACGACGGTGAAGTTGTCCTCGGGGACGCCGAGACGGCGGCGCAGCTCCTTCTTGCTCTCCGTGATCCCGAAGGCCTCGTTCCTGATGAGAAACGGGACCAGTTTCAGGTTGTCCTCGTTGTACCGCCTGCTCCGGAGCCCGAGCTCATATCCCTTCGGCATACTGATGAGCACGAGGTCGCTCTTGTAGTCGAAAAGCTTGTTGAGCCGCGCGTCGGGACAGTAGACGATGGTCAGGGGCTTGTTTTCCTTCAGCTTCTCGGCGTAGTAGTTCGTCGCCCAGTGGGTGCTGAACACCACGTCGGGCTTCAGTTCCCTCATGTGTTCGATCCCGCGCGAGGCGGCGACGGGGCCGATGACCCGCATGGAGCAGAACGACGAGAGGGCGGTGCCGAAAAACTCGCAGGAGAGTGTAGCGCAGTGTCCGATGGCGGGGACCCTGTTATATGTACGCACCTGGTTCGACAGCATCTGCTCGTATTTTGCGAGGTGGCTGTCTCCCGTCTCGGTGAAGAACTCGGATGCGACGACCTCGACCCGGTCTCCGTACTTTTCGGAGAAGGTCTCTATGATGGCCCGCATGGGCATAATATGGCCGAGTCCGGCCTCGACGAACGGGAACAAAACTCTGATTTTTTTCAAAATCCCACCCCCCGAACAAGGAAAGGATAACACAAAACGGGAAATATGTCAATAGAAGGCGGCATAAATCCGGCGGACAGAGATCTCTGCTTTTCGGTCAATGTGCCGATTCCGCGACGACGGTGACCTTGTCGTCCCGCACGGTTGCAAAACCGCCGGACACGGTAACGGTCAGCGTCAGACGCCCGTCTGACGAGCATTTTACCGAGGATCCGGGGGCAAGCGCGATCACGGCGGGCAGGTGGCCCGGGCGGATCCCCACGCTTCCGCCCCCTTCTCCCGCCCCGTTGTCGCGGGCGAAAAGAGTGACGGACGTGCATTCCGTCTCCGCCGCAGTACCGGCGGGGGTCAGCACGGTCAGAGTAAGCGTTTTCATCGGGCGTCACCGGATTTTTTGAAGTCTTCGAACACGTCGTCCACGGTGCCCTTCATGAGGAAGAACTGCTCCGGAATGTCGTCGCAGTCGCCCCCGAGGATGGCCTCGAAGCCCTTGATGGTGTCCTCCACCCGGACGAATTTTCCGGGAGTTCCGGTGAAGCCCTCCGCCACGTGGAACGGCTGGCTCATGAACCGCTGGGCCTTTCTCGCCCGGCGCACCGTCAGGCGGTCCTCCGGGGAGAGCTCGTCCATGCCGAGAATGGCGATCATATCCTGGAGCTCGTTGTATCTCTGCAGGATGCGTCCCACTTCCTTCGCGGTGTTGTAGTGGCGGTCGCCCACGGTCTCCGGGGCAAGGAACCGCGATCCGGAGTCCAGGGGAGCCACGGCGGGGTAGATGCCCAGCTCCACCACGGAGCGGGACAGCACCGTCGTCGCGTCCAGATGGGCGAAGGCGGTGGCGGGAGCCGGGTCCGTCAGGTCGTCCGCCGGCACGTAGATGGCCTGGACGGAGGTGATGGAGCCGTTTTTCGTGGAGACGATGCGCTCCTGCAGCTTGCCCATCTCGCTGGCCAGGGTGGGCTGATAGCCCACGGCGGAAGGCAGGCGCCCGAGCAGCGCCGAGACCTCCGACCCCGCCTGGGTGAAGCGGAAAATGTTGTCGATGAACAGAAGGACGTTCTTGTGGGAGTGTTCCCTGAAATATTCCGCGATGGTAAGGCCGGCGAGAGGCACCCGCAGCCGCGCTCCGGCGGTCTCGTTCATCTGACCGAAGACCAGGGCGGTCTTGTCGAGGACCCGGGACTGCTTCATCTCCTGCCACAGGTCGTATCCCTCGCGGGAGCGCTCGCCCACGCCGGCGAATACGGAGTACCCGTCGTGCTCGAAGGCGATGTTGCGTATCAATTCCATTATGAGGACGGTCTTCCCCACCCCCGCGCCGCCGAAGAGGCCGATCTTCGAGCCCTTGGCGTAGGGGGTCATCAGGTCGATGACCTTGATGCCGGTCTCCAGTATCTCCTCCGCCGGGACGATCTCCGTGAAGGGAGGAGCGGGATGGTGGATGGGCCATTTTTCTTTCGCTTCCACCGGGCCCGCCCGGTCGATGGGGGCTCCGCTGACGTCGATCATGCGGCCCAGCGTTCCCCTCCCCACGGGGACGGACAGGGGCGCGCCGGTGTCCTCGGCGGTCATGCCCCGGGAGAGGCCGTCGGTGGAGTGCATGGCGATGCACCGCACCTCGTTTCCCTCAAGCTGCTGGGATACCTCCAGCAGGATGGGCCCGTTCTCCGTTGCGACGGAGAGGGCGCTGTATATCTCCGGGGGGCGGTCTTCGAAGCTCACGTCCACCACGGGACCGATTATTCGGGTTATGAGTCCTTTTGCGCCCATAATTTCACTCCTTGATTCCGGCGGACGTCTCGATCACGCTTTCGGTGACGGACGCCTGCCTCATGCGGTTGATCCTGCCGCTGAGCACGGAAATGGATTTTTTCGCGTTGTCTCCGGCGGACCGCATCGCCACCGCCGTGGCGGACTGGACCGCCGCCGACGCGGACAACAGTATTTCGTACAGCTCCGATTGGGGGACCATATCGGCCAGCGCGGCAGACACGGAGCCGCGGTCGGGGATGAAGATCACGCCGCCGTCGTCCTGCGGACCGGCTTCTCCGCCGCCGAAGGAGAGCTCCTCCGCCGACGGGGACGACTTCGTCATGTTTATAAATCTCTGGAAGACCGCGACGGCGGCCTTTCCTCCGTCCGACGCGGAGCGGATCAGCTTGATAAGTTCCCCCGCCTCCTCAAAGGTCGGAACGTCGGAAATATCGAACGTCGCAACCGCGGGCACGCCTGCGGCGCGGCAGTGATCCAGCGCCTTTTTGCCCGCGGCTATCACCGCGTCCCCGTCCCGGAGGACGTTTTTCTCGAAAAAAGCGAACAGCTCGTGGTGGTACCCGCCGCAGAGACCGTGGTTCCCCGATATGAGGACCACCACACGCCCCTCGGGGCGCTCCGCGTTGCCGGACCGCACGCCCGCCAGGTCGCAGGCGCCTTTCAGCGCGGCGGCGTAAGGTGAAAACGACGACAGAGACGCGCCCGCCTTCACGTATTTCGCCGTGGAGGCGGTCCGCATGGCGCCGGAGAGCTGCTCGATGGTGCCGGCGCTCTTCAGCCGCTTTTTAAGCTCTCTCAGACTCGGCATGACACCGTCTCCT
>JAFWWR010000037.1 GCA_017518025.1 Clostridia bacterium | reverse complement strand
TTTTATTCGGAGGCTACGTCGGCGGGCGGACCGGAGCCCGACAAACAGTATCACGACTTCGTGCTGAACCGTAACTTCGGTTACCTCGTCACAGACCGCAAGGACGTCATCCTGTTCACGGGACAGGTAAAGGATCCTTACGAAGATCGGCAGCCGGTCTCCGAAGACGAGCTTCCCGCCGGCATCGAGGAGAGGTTCGACGGTATTTTCGCCGTCGACATCCCGAACGACGAATCTTACAAAACCGACGGCGTCGCGGGAGTCCGCTTCACCGTAAAGCCCGGAATCGAGTCCTATGACAAAAACCTCTACAGCGTCATCGCCGTGGAGGGAGCCGCCGAGGGCACGACGGAGATCACCGACAACGGTGACGGAACTTTCACCCTGGAGGTGCGCGACGCCGATTTGATCGCGTCGGTACCCGCCGGAGAACCGCTGGTGAAAGTGATCCTCGGATACGCCCTGAACGAGAACGAGGCGCACACTGCGAAAGAGGTCCTCGACGCCTTCCGCGTTATAAGCGCCGAGATCATCCCCGCGGAAGAGGAGCAAAAGGACGACCCAGCTAAAAAAGACGACGAGAGAAAGGAAGCGAAGAGAGACGACGTCGTCACCGCGCCGCGGACTGCGGATCCTGCGGCTATCCTCGCCGCGTTCACCCTTGCGGGCGCTTGCGGAATGATTTTGATGAGGAAAAAGCTGAAATAAAACAAAAAAAGCGGCTGTGTTCTCTCACGGGAACACAGCCCTTTTTTTGTTTTAGAATATACTGCTGTCAGCGGCGGCGGAGGGAAGGATCATCGTGATCGCGTGGTGGAGATTTTTGATCTCTATCCTGCCGTCCGTGTCGGCGCGCTCGCCGTCCAGGGACCAGACCAGGTTGTGCTCGGTGGTGACGGTGCCCGACTCCATAGACGCAAATTCTATCATATCGGAGTTGTAGTTCTGGGAGAGCAGGGCGTTGATGCACTTGCTCAGTTCTCCCACGTTCGGCGGCTTTTTCACGAGAAGGAGCTCGAATTTCCCGTCGTTCAGCATCACTATCTTGTCGTCAAGGGAGATGACGCCCGCCACGGAGGTGCTGTTGGCGACGGCGCCGAAGATGTAATCGTCCTCGTAGACCTTGTCCGGCGTCTCGATCTTCACGTGCTCAGCTTTGATAGACGGGATGTCCTTGAGCCCCTCGAGGATATACGCCATGTGGCCGAGGACGTTTTTCGTATCCTGCGGCGTGGCGTACGACGCCCGGGTGAACGCCCCGAACGACGCGATGTAGGAGAAATATCTGTTGTTGAAGGAACCGATATCCATGGTTTTGCGGACTCCGGTCACCGCGTCCTCCGCGGCTCGTCTGATGTCCTTCGACAGACCGAGAGTGTTCGCAAAGTCATTGGTGCTCCCGGCGGGGATGTACCCGATGGGCCTGTCCGAGCCGGAGGAGATGATGCCGCTGACCACCTCGTTGAACGTGCCGTCGCCGCCTGAGCAGACAACGATGTCGTGCTCACCCGCCAATTCCCTGGTCAGGGTGACCGCGTGGCCCGGCTTCTGCGTGATCGCGGCGGTCACCAGGTACCCGTGCCTGCTCATGGTATTGACTATATCGAACATGGCCGATTTTGCCTTGAGTTTCCCCGCTTTGGGGTTGACGATAAGCAATGCCTTCTTCATTTTCACCTCAGACCTTTCATCAAAAGGGGTTGTCCCTGTTGTCAACGTACAGAGATATTATAATATATTGCCCCCGCGTTGTCAAGATTAAAAGAGACGAGGTTGACTCGCCGCCCTTTCCATGATAGAATAGACTCAAACAATGACCCGGGAGGGATGTTTCCATGAAAAAAAGGATACTGTCGTTCGTTCTGACGGCGCTGTTTTTTCTCTCGATCTTTCCCCTGGCGTCGGGAGCGGCGAAAACGCCCTTTGCCGACGTGCGTGACAGGGATTGGTTCAGCTCCGACGTCAGGTACGTGTATGAAAACAACATCATGACGGGCACCTCGAAGACCACTTTCGAGCCGAAAACGCCGCTCACCCGGTATATGTACGTGACCATCATATTCCGTCTCGGCGGCGCCGGCGGGACGTACCCGAACAAATTCACCGACGTGCCGGCGGGGAAGTGGTATTCCGACGCCGTGGGCTGGGCCCAGGACACCGGGATCGTCGAGGGTTACCGGGACGGAAGGTTCCACGGAAACTACAAGATAACGCGGCAGGAGATGGCGGTCATGACCGCCCGGTATCTGTCCTACGCGTGGGCGGACCTGCCCGATTCCCCCTCCGCCGTCGGCAAATACGCCGACGAGAGCAAGATTTCGGGATGGGCGAGGCCGTCCTTTG
>JAFWWR010000036.1 GCA_017518025.1 Clostridia bacterium | reverse complement strand
CTCGATCAGGTGACCGACAGGAGTCTCGTGCTGCTGGACGAGTCGTTCTCGTCCACGGGAGCGTACGAGGCGTCGGTGATCGCATCCGAGGTGCTGGCGGGACTGTCCGTCATCGGATGCAGAACGGTTTTCTCAACTCATCTGCACGATCTTGCGTCCTCCGTCGGAGATATAAATGAAAAATGTGAAAAACTGGGCGGCGCGAAGGTCGACAACCTTGTGGCGGAGGTAGGCAGCGACGGAAGCCGCAGTTTCAGAATCAAAAGGGAGAGACCCGACGGCAAGAACTACGCCCGCGACATCGCGGCGAAGTACGGTCTGTCGTTCGGTGAAATACTTAAAAAGAAAGGTAAAGAAGGGACGGTCGAACAATGAACGAACTGCTTCAGATACTTGAAAACAACAGCAGAATATCCCACGAGGCGCTGGCGCGGATGCTCGACAAGGAGGTCGGCGACATCAAAAAGATGATCGAGGACTACGAGCGCGAGGGCGTCATCCTCGGGTACAAGACCATGATCGACTGGGACAAGACCGACAAGGAGTACGTGTCCGCGCTGATCGAGCTGAAGATCACCCCTCAGATGGGCAAGGGCTACGAGCACGTGGCGCAGAAAATCATCGGCTACAACGAGGTGGAGAGCTTATACCTTATGTCCGGCTCCTTCGACCTTGCGGTGCTGATCGAGGGCAAGACCATGCGCGAGGTGGCGTTTTTCGTCGCCGAAAAGCTCGCCACCATCGAGGACGTGGTCGCCACGTCCACCCATTTCGTACTCCGCAAATACAAGGACAAGAGCATCATTTTCGGCGCGGCGCCGGTTGATGAAAGAGGTCATATATTCTGATGGATTACGGTAAGATAATTCCCGAGAAGGTGTCGTCGCTGAAGCCGTCGGGGATACGGAAATTCTTCGAGCTGGTACAGGGCTCGAAGGACACCGTCTCTCTGACCATCGGCGAGCCCGACTTCATCACCCCGTGGCATATCAGGGTGGCGGGCATCGATTCCCTTGAGCGGGGCAAGACTTATTATACCTCCAACAGCGGGACGACGGAACTGAGGCAGGCCATATCGGAATATCTTTCCCGGCGGTTCTCCCTCTCCTACGACCCCGCCTCGGAGATAATCGTCACCGTGGGGGGCAGCGAGGCCATCGACCTCACCATGCGCGCCGTAGTGGCGCCGGGAGACGAGGTCATCATCCCCGAGCCGTCCTTCGTGTGTTACGAACCCATATGCCGTCTTTGCGGGGGCGTCCCCGTGATAATCAATACTAAAGAAGAAAACCAGTTCAAGCTGACCGCCGGCGAGCTCCGCGCCGCCATCACGGAGAAGACGAAGCTTCTGATCCTCCCCTTCCCCAACAATCCCACCGGGGCGATCATGGAGAAGGAAGACCTCGAGGCGATCGCCGGAGTGCTCCGGGGGACCGATATCATGGTCCTCTCCGACGAGATCTACGGCGAGCTGACCTACGACGCGGATCACGTTTCCGCCGCGTCGGTGGACGGGATGCGTGAGCGCACGGTCCTCGCAAGCGGCTTTTCCAAGGCGTACGCCATGACCGGCTGGCGGCTCGGCTATATCGCCGCGCCGGCGGAGATCGCGCCTCAGCTTCTGAAGATCCACCAGTTCGCCATAATGTGCGCTCCCACAACGTCCCAGTTCGCCGCGGTCGAGGCCATGCGTAACGGAGATACGGACGTGGAAATGATGCGCCGCGAATACAACAGGCGCAGGCGGTATCTGGTGGGCGGTCTCCG
>JAFWWR010000035.1 GCA_017518025.1 Clostridia bacterium | reverse complement strand
GATACGATACGAAATGGGTTATGCATCGGCGATATGCTTCGTACTGTTCATGGCCATGCTCCTAGCCAATAAGGGAGTTAACTGGCTGCTGGCCAAATACATTGATTAAAGGGGGGAGAACCAGTGGGGCGTCAACGAAGAGGAATTCATGGAGAAGACGACCGAATCCGCCAAGGCAACGGTCGACTTCTTCGGGCGGCGGATCACGTACGTCAACGTGATGCGCAACATGTCCGTGTCCTGCGACTGCGAAGGCGTCGCGGCGCAGCCCGTCGTCACGCCGAACGTCGGGATCCTCGCCTCGACCGACATCCTCGCCGTCGATCAGGTATGTGTCGATCTCATCGCCGCGATGAGCGAGCGCGACCACCGCGATCTCATCGAGCGGATCGAGAGCCGCCACGGCTACCGCCAGCTCTCCTACATGAAGGAGCTCGGCATGGGCAACGACCGGTACTTCCTCAACGACATCGACAACGACGACGCCGTGATCCGCCCGGAGAAGGCGGTCGAGGGCGTGAAGCCGTTCGGGAAGGATTGAACCCGGATAAAATGCAGCGGCTGCCGTGGTACTCCTCCATGGAGAATAAGCGGCAGCCGTTCATTGTTTGTTCAAGTTGTTTGTGGAGATGCCTTGAGGAGAGTGAGCATTGTCAGTTCTGTGTGTTTTTCTCCATCAACCCGAGTCTCCGTGCATCGTCCGGCGTTTTAAAGACAAGATCGGGCGGAAGGTTGTTTTCTGTTCTCAGACAGTAAAACATATCGAGCCGAGCGTCTTTTTCTTCGAGCTTTTCCGGCTTAAAAGAGGCCAGAGAGCCGATCACACCGAAGGATATGGCTGCCGGTATTCCGCTCAGAAATCCGAAAATGACGAGGGGATTGCTCCACCCGACTGATTCAATCAATCCGCCGAACAGCTTGACGTGACTGCTTCCGAAGTATTCGTATCTATCAACTGGAATTACGCCGATTAACGGCAATATGATGGCATAGATAAAGAACCCAAGAGCGAGCCCTCCGATCACGGCCAAGATCGGAATCAGTTTTTTATTTCGCTTCTCTTTATAACAATATGGACATAATCCGCCCAAATGCTTTGTCGCGTTTTCCAGTTTTTCGCCGTTGCCGTCTGAGGGAACGGATGTGGCTGTGTAATATTCGAGGCGCAGATATGGTTTCCCGCAGAAAGGGCAATTCAGGTCAGTCGAATCAAGATCGGCTTTGGCTGTGTATTTTGTTGACATAATACCCTCCGTGATTGAGTGATAAGGGAATAAATATATGGATATCTGTGAAATCATTATACATTGTTTCCTTTTATTTGTCAAGACGAACGATGGAATCAACATGCTGTTTTTTTCACGGACATCCCCAAAAAAATCTGTTCACGGAGCGGGACGTTTGTTTCCATCCACCCGCGGACGGTTCTTCGTGCCGTCCCCGCGCTTGACAAACCGCAGGTTTCGTGCTATACTGAGACCGTTCCACATCATATGACCCAGGAGACACCATGCCCATTTTGAGAATCCTCCTCCCGATCCTGCTCGGCGCGGTGATCGGGTATTTCACCAACGACCTCGCCATCCGGATGCTCTTTCACCCGCGCAAAGCGGTGATGATCGGGAAATGGCAGCTGCCCTTCACGCCGGGGATCATTCCGAAGAATCAGAGCCGCATCGCGGGGGCCGTGGGCGACGCCGTCAGCACCCAGCTCTTCACGGAGACCGACTTGGTCGATCAGCTGAATAACAGCGGGGCAAAGGCGGAGATCGCCCGCCGGATCACCGACGCGGTCTTCGAAACCGAGCTCTCCCTCGCGAGCTTATCGGAGGAAGAGCCGGCCGAGGCGCCCGATACCCCCGAAGAATCCGAAGAAGAGGGAGAGATCGGCATGCTCGTGCCCGATGAGGACGAGGGGATCGCCGGACGGATCGGGACCTTCGTGACCGACCGCGTCGTCGAGAAGATGGCCGCGGCGGATCTGCACACCCCGATCGAAGACCTCGTCTGGGAGGGCGTGCAGGATTACCGCCGCAACCCGATGATCGCCATGTTTTTGAACGCTTCGGCGGTGGACGCGATCATCGACAAGGTGGAGGGGGCCCTGCGCGCTTACCTCGCCGGGGACGGACGCGCGCTCATCCGGCGGCTCGTGACCGAGGAGGCCGAGGTTCTCAGGCAGACGCCGTTTCGGGATCTCGCCGGGGAGCTGCATCTCGAAAAGGACGCGGCGGCGGAAGCCGTTGGCCGGATCCTCGACCGGTTCCTCGAGCAGTTCGGCTCGTCCTTCTCCGAGAAGACCGACATCGCGGGCATCGTGCGCGAGAAGATCGAATCGATGGACCCGGCTGCGCTCGAGGCGCTCATCATGTCGGTGATGAAGCGGGAGCTGCAGGCCGTCATCAACCTCGGCGCGCTCATCGGGGCCGTCATCGGCGCGGTCAATCTGATTTTGAAGTGAGCGGCGGATCGGTATAACAATAACAAAAGGAGGACAGAAATGCGGTCCTTATACGATGAATGGAAGAAACAGCGTTCCTTCCGCGAAGCATGGGTCGGCGCCCTGATTGCGTTGGGGTTTCTGATCCTCATGCTCAAAAACACCTATTCCGGCGCATAGGAAAATCAAGCAG
>JAFWWR010000034.1 GCA_017518025.1 Clostridia bacterium | reverse complement strand
TCGAGGAGCACGGGGTCCGTCTCATCGGCTCCTGCGTGGACGCCATCAAGAAATCCGAGGACAGGCAGTCCTTCAAGGAGACCATGGAGTCGATCGGCGAGCCGGTGATCCCCTCCGACATCGCCTGCGACGTGGAAAAATCCCTCGCCATAGCGGAGAAGATCGGCTATCCCGTCATCGTCCGTCCCGCCTATACTCTGGGCGGCAGCGGAGGCGGCGTGGCGTACACGCCGGATGAGCTCCGCGCCGTGGCGGCGGCGGGCGTCGCCGCGTCCCCCATCGGGCAGATCCTGGTGGAGCGGTACATCTACGGCTGGAAAGAGATAGAATTCGAGACCATGCGCGACGGCGCCGGCAACGTGATCGCGGTGTGCAGCATGGAGAACGTGGACCCCGTGGGAGTCCACACCGGCGACAGCGTCGTCGTGGCTCCGGCGCTCACCCTGTCCGACCGGGAGTATCAGATGCTCCGCAGCGCGTCGCTGAATATCATCACCGCCCTGGGCATCGTCGGGGGATGCAACTGTCAGTTCGCTCTGGATCCCGTCAGCTTCGACTATGCGGTGATCGAGGTCAACCCCCGGGTCTCACGCTCGTCGGCGCTGGCGTCCAAGGCCACCGGCTACCCCATTGCGAAGATAACGACGAAGATCGCCCTCGGCTATACCCTGGACGAGATACGGAACGACATCACCGGCAAGACCTGCGCCTGCTTCGAGCCGGCGCTTGACTACGTGGTGGTGAAGCTCCCGAAATGGCCCTTTGACAAGCTCCGCGGCTCGTCCCGGACTCTCGGGACGCAGATGAAGGCCACCGGCGAGGTCATGGCCATCGGCCGGAACTTCTGCGCGGCGCTGATGAAGGCGGTCCGGGGCGCCGAGATAGGCACGGACACGCTGAATTATCACTTCCCCGAAAACGGAGAGGGAGATTTTGAGAAAAAACTCGCCGTCTGCGACGACAGACGGCTGTTCACGGTGTTCGCCGCGCTGAAGGCCGGCGTTACGATCGAAAAAATAACGGAGATCACGCGGATCGACCCGTTTTTCCTCAGTCAGATCAAGCGGCTGGCGGACTACGAACTCGAAATCGGGGGAAAACCCCTCGATAATGAGACCTACATGACCGGCAAACGGCTCGGCTACACCGACCGCGCGCTGGAGCGCATATCCGGCGCGCCGCTGCCGGCCCGCGCCGAGCAGACCTACCGCATCGTCGACACCTGCGGCGGCGAGTTCGACTCCGTAACGCCTTATTTCTATTCTTCATACGACGACGAGTGCGAGGCGCGGCTCGCCCCGCGCCGCAAAGGGAAGACCGTCATCGTCCTCGGCTCCGGCCCCATCCGGATCGGCCAGGGGATCGAGTTCGACTACTCCTCCGTCCACTGCGCCCGCACGCTGAAGAAGCTCGGATATGACGTGGTCATCATCAACAACAACCCGGAGACCGTCTCCACGGACTACGACACCGCCGACCGGCTCTATTTCGAGCCGCTGACGGAGGAAGACGTCATGGGCGTGGTCCGGGTGGAGGACCCGGTGGGCGTGGTGGTCGCCTTCGGCGGCCAGACCGCCATCAAGCTGACGAAATTTCTCGATTCCGAGGGGATAAAGATCCTCGGCACCTCCGCCGAGGGCATCGACACCGCCGAGGACCGGGAGCGTTTCGACGAGCTTCTCGGGCGGCTCGGCGTAAAGCGGCCCCGCGGCTTCGGAGTCACCGGCGTCGACGGCGCCCTGGAGGCGGCGCACGAGCTCGGCTACCCCGTCCTGCTCCGCCCGTCCTACGTCATCGGCGGACAGAACATGCGCATCGTCTACTCCGACGGGGAGGTGCGCGAATACATGGCGCCGATCCTCGAGGCGGGCGTTGACAGCCCCGTCCTGGTGGACAAGTACATGAGCGGCATCGAGCTTGAGGTGGACGTGATCTCCGACGGGCGCGACGTGCTGATCCCCGGGATCATGGAGCACATCGAGCGGGCAGGCGTCCACAGCGGCGACTCCATCGCGGTACTCCCGGCGTTCAAACTCAACGACAAGACTCAGTCCGTGGTGGCGAAGATGGCGGAGGATCTCGCTCTCGCCCTCGGTACCCGGGGACTGGTCAATATACAGATGCTCATTTACCGGGGCGAGCCCTACGTCATCGAGGTGAACCCCCGGGCGTCCCGCACCGTGCCGTACATCAGCAAGGTCACGGGAGTCCCGATGATCGAGCTCGCCACCCGGGTCAT
>JAFWWR010000033.1 GCA_017518025.1 Clostridia bacterium | reverse complement strand
TGCGCCCGTGCCCACCGGGCTGTCATTCACTACCGGGGCCCTTCGATTCCCCTCTCACGCAAAAACAAAAGGACGGCTTGTGCCGTCCTTTCGTTTTTGACCCGTGGGGGAATCGAACCCCCGTTTCCGCCGTGAGAGGGCGGTGTCTTAGCCGCTTGACCAACGGGCCGTGTCGGACGTTCCGCCGTCCGAGCATGAAACATAATACCACAAAAAAACCGGCGTGTCAATACCAAAATTTCAAAATATCCTCATCTTTTGTTTTTCGTCCGCGCCCCCGCCGGGCCGGTATAAAAAGCGCCGCGAGGAGGATAATAAAACCGTGACCGACCAACGGGAGGAAAAAATGAGAGCGCATTATTTCATCGAGCGGTTCGTACGGCAACTCTTCGGAGGCATGGCGGCGGGCGTGGCGGCGGCAGCCGTCATCGTGATCTGCGCCGCCGTCGTATACCGGGTATTGACGTGAATCGGAGCGCGGATGACGTCGTCGCAACAATTAAGGCAGACGTATAAAACCTTAACGAACCCATAGGAAACACCCTGGTTTCCCCGATAAAATAAGGGGTTGAGTTTTCGGCATACGCCTTTTTTAATAAAAATCCGCCCGCGGGGCAACTCTGCTCCGCGGGCGGACCGTTTTTCTCAAAATTACCTGATCTCCGGCTCGACTTCGAACTCGCCGCCACACCAGACGACCTTCACCTTCACCGGGACGTTGGACTTCACCGTGACTTTCGGTTTCTCATCCTCGCTCGACCGCGCCTCGCAGATCAGTGTGAGCTCCGCGTCGGTGCCGAGGGGGTATCTTTCGACGCCGTGGCGCTCGGTCAGATTAACGTGCCAGGTGATCTCCTTCTTCTGCCCGTCGGGGATGATTCCCATGACGTACTCGAACAGCACCGCGATGGGAGGCAGTCCCGTCCAGCCGACGAAGTCCTTTCTCGACGCGCTGCCGCGGCCAACGTAGTCCGGCGCGTAGTTTTCCCACACGGTCCCGGTCTCGTTGAACACTTTTACCACGTTGCCGTGGTGGTTCATGGCGATCTTGTGCGCCAGATCGAATCTGCCTACGGCGTCGAGACCCTTCAGGGTCATATACGCGGTGGGCGCCCAGACGGAGCCCTTCCAGTAGTCGCCGCCGGGTTCGAAACCGGGGGCGTCGGCGGAGAGGGAGGCGGGGGCGTGAGTCCGCATGAATTCGTTCTTGTTCAGAAGATGTGCCACGAATCTGTCGAGGCGGTCCTCTGGGACGATCCCGGCAAGGAGCGCCCAGTAGGAGGCGAGGGTCTTGATTCCGCTCACGCGGTCGCCGCGCCACAGGTCGTAGTAGAAGCCGGTCTTCTCGTCCCACATCTTGTCGTTGATATATTTTGTGAGGTATTCGATCTCCTCCTCGATCTCGCGGGTCTCGTCCTCGCGGCCAAGCAGCTTCGCCATCCGGCAGAGGATACGGCCCGATAGGATCTGCTGGCAGCAGGCGTCGATCCACACCATGTGACCGTTGCAGGATTCTATGTAGTCGTAATACTTTTCCTCTACTCTGGGGGAGTTGTCCATGCCGCAGCCGAGGCCGCTGGACCAGTAGGTGCCGTCGCGCCATGTGCGGAACAGCTTCGTCCATCTGTAATATCCCATCAGCGGCGGAAAGACCTTTTTTATCCTCTCCAGATCGCCGAAGTTCTCATAGAACACCCATTCGGACCACGCCATGACGTTGGGGCCGGTGCTGGCCGGGTCGTGGCGGAAGAACTGCTCGCCGTTCTTGGTCTCGCAGATCTCGCGGCATATGAAGCCGTCCATGTGCTGACGGGCGTACATATTGTCCAGCGTCCGCTGGAAATTGAACACCCGGGTGCCGTACTTGCCGAACATCAGGATGAACGACGAGTCCCACATGAAGAGAAAGCCGTTGAACGCCGTGTCGATGAAGTTGGAGACGAATCCGCTCTCCTCGGTGGGCTGGCGGAGGTTGGAGAAGGCGATCTCCCACGCCTTGTCGTAGCAGGCGATGGCGTCGTCGTGGCCGTCCCACACCGGGCGGGGCATTTTGTCCTTCGACTCCTCCCAGGTGGGCAGGGGTACGTTTTCCCGCTCTGTTTTCAAAAATACGTTTTCGGTGGCGTAGCGGTCGGGTATGCCGTAAGTGATACCCTCGTTCGGAACGTAAAGAACTCCCATATCATTATCCTTTCTTTGATCCGCCGCGGCGGATCTGTTCAAGTTTGTTCGTGAGATATTCGCGGCCGAGACGGATGCTCTCGAGGGCGTCCTCCGGCCCCTCGAATTCCACGGTGATATAGCCGTCGTAGCCCGATCCGGCGAGGATCGCGAGCGAGCTGTCCGTCTTCGCGTCGCCGCGGCCGACGACGGTGCCGAGGAGGCGGTCGCCGCCCCTCGTAGGGAACCACGGGCCGTCCGGAGCGGGATCGTCCCCGCGGGTGAGATAAAAGTCCTTCGCGTGGACGTGGGCGGCGTATTTCGCCGTCGCCTTTACCGCCTCCGGGGGATCCTCGTCGGCGCACATGAAGTTGCCGATATCCACCAGCGCGCCGAAGTTTTCGTGGCGCGCCGCCTCCTGCAGCTTCACGATCCGGGAGGCGTTCTGGTAGTAGTAGCCGTGATTTTCCGTCAGGGTCCTGACCCCGACGGCTCCGGCGTATTCCGCCACTCTCATGCACCCCTCGGCAAGGCGCGGGAGCGCGTCGTCGAAATCCACAGGGCGGCCGTTTCCGTCGAGGCCCGCCGACACGTCGTGGCGCATCATGGGGACGCCGAGGATCGCTGCGCGATCCGCCTCGCGGCAGATCCGCTCCACCTCGCGGTCGAGGTCGCCGCCGGATCCGGC
>JAFWWR010000032.1 GCA_017518025.1 Clostridia bacterium | reverse complement strand
CGAGGCGAGGTCTTATCCCCGCCTCCTACTTTTTTAACCAGGTTCCCGTATTTTCTTCTCCAAAAACCCACGATACGCGTCCCAACCGCCGTCTCGGGCTTCAAACAGATCTAAGAGCCCCAGAGCGCGTTCGTATTCTTTTTTTGCATTAGCGGTCTCGCCCTTTTCGATCATATCTTCCGCGATCCGCGTCTGCATCTCAACAAGAATTTCGATCGATACGCCCCGCTGTTTCTCCGCGGCCATGCGTTTCTCCTCCCCCGAAAGAACGTATGCCATTTCCGAGAGGCGAGTAAAGTATAACTCCGGAATTTGTGCAAGCGCCGCCTTTGCGTTTTCCAGATCGCCCTTTGCCTTATAGGCATACGCAAGGAAGCGTAGGGCGTCGTACCTTATCGAATTATCGTTCGTCGCGTTCATCGTTCGAAGAGCTACGTCGATCGTTTCGTCGGGAGATTCCGTATAATCGATGAGATAGAGCAGATTTTCGAGAAGCAAATCGTTCTCCGGATACTGTTTCAGCCCATCCGCTATGATGCTTTTCCCTTTTTCGGGATCGCACTCTCTCAAAGGCCACGTATGCTTTGCGATCTCAAGCGCCTTTTCCGCGATTACTTCGGCGTTGTAATCGAACAGAACGTCCAGCGACACCCCAAAGAAGCCCGCGATAGTCGGCACCAGCGCCACGTCGGGGAGGGCGATCTCGTTTTCCCATTTTGAAACCGCCTGGTATGAGACACCGATTTTATTTGCAAGCTGTTCCTGAGTCAAGCCGCGCTCTTTGCGCAGGGCTTTTATCCTTTTTCCGATTTTAAGCATTACAACTCTCCTTGGAATTAGAATTAATTGATGAGCGCTCATCTTGTTCCAATTATACCTGACCGGGGTATTAATGGCAATAACTTTGTAAACGAGCTTTTCGCTTATGGGTTGAGAAAAAAAGAGTCAGTGGTTTAAAAACGCTCCTTCCTTTAATAACGCCGAAAAGAAGGCACGGGAATTGCAAATTATTTATTGTGTTTTTTAAAAAGTTTCTCGCGCAAACAGGTAGTTTTTGAACGGTCGCATAGCACAGGCGCCTGTTTGCAGGGCTCGGTCAGCCCCGGCCGAACAATATCATATTTCTTCGGAGTTTTGCGCAAGCAAAACTCGTCAGGGCGCAGGATCGACTAACGATTATTGATTGTTCCATGCGCCCGGGCCCACCGGGCTGTCATTCACTACCGGGGCCCTTCGATTCCCGTCGGCTGAAACAAAAAGGACCGCGTTGCGGATTGAAGTATCAAATAATAGCCTGTCTTCTCCGCGGCTCCGCCGCGGCGGGAATATTCTCCTCTTTTTTATAATTTCTTTTCAGGTCCTATTCTTAGCTGTGCTTACGGAAGCCACAAGCAAGCGCCGTATGGTTCCGCATTTGTTGTACAGGTCTTTTATTTCTTCTCGTTCAAGTATCCCTGCTTTAACGAAGATCTCGAGCCAGTACTCCGTCTCATAGCACTCTTTCAGCGCGATCTGGAGTTTCGCAATAAAATCGGGTCTCCCATGCGCGTAATTCGCCTCGTGAATATTTGCTCCGATGCTTGTAGACGATCGTTCTAACTGGTTCACCAGCGAGGAATGGCCTTTGATCGTCTCGCAAAGTTTTAGTATTTCAACGGAAAACTCGACCGAAAGATCACGCAATCTGGAATCGGACATATTCTCACCCCCGCACTTTAATTTATCACAAATCAAACTTTTTGTAAAGTGAAATATCTCACTTGCGCTCGATGTGAAATAATTTGCCTGACGGCAAATTGTGAAATATCCCGCTGTCTCGGGATGTGAAATGAAATAAATCCACCAACGCCCGCAGGCATTTCACACGCCGAAGGCGTATTTCACGCGCTGAGCGTATTTCACAAATCCGCGCAGCGGATTTATTTCGTTGAAAAAGGACTTGCTCTCGCAAGTCCTTTTTCCAGCAGGTGACGGGAATCGAACCCGCGCTGTCAGCTTGGGAAGCTGAAGTTCTGCCATTGAACCACACCTGCGTGCCTATATTATATATCATCCCGCGCCGTTTGGCAAGGGGATGGAGCGAAAAAAATCATCTTTTCCCCGGTCGCCCTTTCCCCGTTCCCCCCTCACAATATTTTCGACTTAATACTTGATTATTTTCTATATATGGTATATAATATACCCATAATGCGAAAATATGTTCGAGTCGCCCGTCCACCCGAGCCGGGCGCCGGAAAGGAATGGTCACGCATCATGAAAACCACCCCGAAAAAGAACGTCCGCGACGAATCGGAAGTCGTCTCCAAAGAACAGAAGAAAAAGGCGCTTGAAACTGCTATAAGCAAGATCGAAAAGGATTTCGGCAAGGGCTCCATCATCAAAATGGGCTCGAATCCTCAGATGAACGTGTCCGCCGTTTCCACCGGGTCCGTCTCCCTTGACCTCGCCCTCGGCGTGGGAGGATTCCCCCGCGGCAGGATCATCGAGATCTACGGTCCCGAGTCCTCCGGTAAGACCACCCTCGCCCTCCACGCCATCGCGGAGGTGCAGAAAACGGGCGGCGAGGCGGCCTTCATCGACGCGGAGCACGCGCTGGATCCCGTTTACGCAAAGGCGCTGGGCGTGGATATCGACGAGCTTCTCGTCTCCCAGCCCGACAGCGGCGAGCAGGCCCTTGAGATCTGCGACGCGCTGGTCAGCTCCGGCGCCATCGATATCGTTGTAATCGACTCCGTGGCGGCGCTGGTGCCCCAGGCGGAGATCGAAGGCGACATGGGCGCCTCCCACGTGGGTCAGCAGGCGCGGCTCATGTCCCAGGCGCTGAGGAAGATGTCCGGCGTCATCTCCAAGACCGGCTGTATCGTCATTTTCATCAACCAGCTCCGCGAGAAGATCGGCGTCATCTACGGCAACCCCGAGACCACCACCGGCGGCCGGGCGCTGAAGTTCTACGCCTCCGTCCGCATCGACATCCGCAAGACGGAAGTCCTGAAAGTCGGCACGGAGACCTACGGCAACCGCGTGAAGTGCAAGGTCGTGAAGAACAAGGTCGCGCCTCCCTTCCGCGTGGCTGAATTCGATATTCTCTACGGAAGCGGCATTTCCAAGACCGGCGAGCTCATCGACCTCGGCATCGCCCGGGGCATCATCGACAAGAGCGGCGCGTGGATCTCCTACGAGGGGAACCGCCTAGGCCAGGGCAAGGACAACGCCAGAAAGACCATCGAGGACGATCCCGCGCTGATGGCGGAGATCGAGGAAAAGATCAAGGCAAAAGAGGAAAAGGAGGAGGACGACCTCCCGGATCTCCCCGACGACGAGGAAGATTTCGACATCAAGCTCCTGGACCTCGGCGAAGAGGATTCCTGACACGGAACAAACCGACCGCGGTCTCCGGCTCATACCGGAGACCGCGTGAAATGTAAGGCGGAACGGATATGAAGGTCAAGAGAGCGGTTTTTTCGAATTACCGCAACATCGCCGCGGAGGAGATCGAGCTGTCTTCCTCCGTGAACGTGCTGTGGGGGCTCAACGCCCAGGGAAAATCGAATATTCTCGAGGGGATCTACTACTTCGCCCGGGGGCGCTCCTTCAGAGGCGCCAAGGACCGGGAGCTGATCTCCTTTGACGCTCCTTTTGCCTCCATCGGCGTGGACGTGGAGCGCGACGGGGCGCAGTACCCCGTCCGGCTGGAAGTCCTGCTCCGCCGGGACGCGAAAAAGCGGCTCAGCCGCAACGGAGCCGTCTTTTCGTCGGTCTCCGAGATGATCGGCAACCTGCGGGCGGTGCTGTTCTGCCCCGCGCATCTCAGCATGATCTCCGGATCTCCCGCCGAGAGACGGCAGTTCCTCGACATCGCGCTCTCCCAGCTCCATCCGGAGTACATCGAGCTTCTGTCGGTCTACAAGGCCGCCGTGGGCGAGCGGAACGCCCTGCTCAGGCGCGCCTCGTCCGGCTTCCCCGTCTCAAAGGAGGAGTGGGAGGTCTACGCCGCCCAGATGAGCGAGTCCGCCGCGGGGATCGCGAAAATGCGCCTCGAATACGCGGGCGAGCTGGCGACGCATATTTCGTCGTTCTTTTCCGACATGACCGACGGGGGAGAAGCACCCTCCGTGGAGTACGAATCCCACCTGCTCCCGAAGGAGCGGGAAGACGGCGAGCCCTTCTCCGAGGATGACGCGAAGGAGCGGCTGTATAACAAACTGATATCGAATCTTGACCGGGAGCAGGCCGCCGGGTCGACTCTGTGGGGCGTCCACAAGGACGACCTGAAGCTGTCGATCAACGGATGCGACACCCGGCTGTACGCCTCCCAGGGGCAGCAAAGGTCCTTCGCTCTCGCCATGAAGCTGGCGGAGGGCGAGATCTCCCGCAAGTCCACCGGAGAGTACCCGGTGTTCCTGCTGGACGACGTGTTCTCGGAGCTCGACGCCGGCAGGCGCGCCTTCATCATGGACAAGCTTTCCGGGCGACAGATCGTGGTCACCTCCTGCGAACCGTCCGTGATCCCCGACAACGTGTCCTCGTCCGACGTGACCTTCATGGAGGTCTCGGGCGGCAGGATCAGAGAGAGGAAGTGACGCCGTGACGGTCCTGAAAAGCGTCAAGATAGGCGAGCGGCGCGTGACGGCGGTGTTCATCAGGGACGGCGCCGCGGAAAAATACAGAATGACGGTCCCCCTGTGGGAAAAGTTCTCCCTCAAAGAGGGGGACGAGGTGGACGACGGCACGTTCGCGGAGCTGCGCCGCGCCTCGGAGATGTCCGAGGCGGTGACGGCGGCGGGTCGGATCGTCGAGGTCTCGCCCCAGAGCGAGATCGGGCTGGCGAGGAAGCTTGTCCGGCGCGGCTTTGACCGCGAGATCGCAAAGAAGGCAGCGGCAGCCCTTAAAAAAGCGGGTGTACTGAACGAGGAGCGCGACGCCGGGGCGTACGCCGAAGCGGCGGCGCGGCGGAAAAAGTGGGGTCCCGCGAGGATCACCGCGGAGCTTATGGCGAAGGGATACCCCGCCGCGGTTGCAAAATCCGCGCCGCAGACGGTGCCGGAAGAGGAATACCGCGAGGCGCTGCGGGAGAGGATAAAGACGAGGTGCCCCTCGGGGCAGATCACAGAAAAGGAGCGCGCTGCGCTCTACTCCTCACTCGCCCGGTACGGGTTCTCCGGCGGCGAGATCCGCCGGGAAGCGGAAACCATGCTCACCGTGATATACGACGACGAAAACGAATGATCCCACGGGAGGATACATGATATGAGCAAAGGAAAGGTCGGGTTCGTGTCCCTCGGATGCGCGAAAAATCTGTGCGACACCGAGGTGATGCTCAGTCACCTGGCGGAGGCCGGCTACGAGATCGTCTCCGAGGAAACGGAAGCCGACGTAGTGATAATCAACACCTGCGCGTTCATCGAGAGCGCGAAACGCGAGTCCATCGACAACATCCTCGACATCGCGTGGCTGAAGGAAAACCACACGCTGCGTGGACTCATCGTCACCGGATGTATGGCGGAGCGGTACCGGGAGGAGCTGTTCCGTGAGATGCCCGAGATCGACGCCATCGTGGGCGTGGGCGGCATCCACGACATTGTGAGCGCCGTGGACGGCGTGCTGGGCGGCAAAAAACAGATCACCGTCCTCGATCCGAAGGAGACCTGCCCGCTGGGCGGTGACCGGATCGTCACCACCGGCGAGGCAATGGCGTACATAAAGATCGCGGAGGGCTGCTCCAACAGATGCGCCTACTGCGCCATCCCGTCGATCCGCGGACCCATGCGGAGCCGCACGGTGGAGGATATCGTGGCGGAGGCGAAGGATCTGGACAAAATGGGCGTCCGTGAGCTGAACGTGATCGCTCAGGACACCTCCGCATACGGTATCGACATCTACGGCAGATACGAGCTGCCGCGCCTGCTCCGGGAGATCACGGAAAACACGAGGATCCCGTGGATACGGCTGCTTTACTGCTATCCCGACAAGATCACGGACGAGCTTGTCGCCGAGATCCGCGACAACGACCGTATTCTGAAATACATCGACATACCGATCCAGCACATCAGCGACCCTGTGCTGCGGCGGAT
>JAFWWR010000031.1 GCA_017518025.1 Clostridia bacterium | reverse complement strand
CATTCCGCAGGCGTCGTTCAGCCGCACGTCAGAGGGATCCCGGCGGAGTCCCTCGCGGTAGTAGTCCTCCGCCCGCCTTGTGGCGTGGCGGTACTGCTCAACGTGGGTGCCGTAGAGGTAACAGTCCTCCGTCGTCCCGCACTCCTGCGGCAGAGGCGCGGGCACCGCGGGAGACGGGATCTCCTGCCCCTTGACGCCTCCGTCGAAGGAGAGGACCTCGCGGCCGTCCTTTGTGACGGACACTCTGACGTCGCGGAACGCGAGCCCGTCCGCCGGGCAGGTGAAAACGTACGTCTCCGCTGCGCGGAGGTCGGCGCTTCCGATCTGCCGTCCGTTCACGTTCACGGCGCACCCGCCGAGGTCGCCGGAGCAGTAAAGGGTGACGGTAACGACGCCGTCCGTGACGGCGAGATTCAGCGACAGATCGCGGCAGGCGTTGTGCACCGTGCCGAGGTCGTGGTAAGGCATGAAATACTGGGTGAACTTCCTCGACTCAAAGGGGCCGAGGTAGCTGAAATCGGGCTGATTGTCGGTAAAGCACCCGGTCATGAGCTCGAAATACGGGCCGTCCTCGTCGGTGAGGTTGCGGTCCCACGCTTTTCCGAAGTCGCCGCATCCCCAGGTCCACTGCTTCTTGCCGGGGGAGATATGGTGATCCGCCACGTGGAGCAGTCCCGCGCGCCTTTCCTCGTCGTAGCCGCCGACAAAGTCGAAGTCGCTCTTCGCCGCCATGTAGGACGTGGGGACCGGCAGGTTTTCGTAACGGGAGATATCAACTCCTCGGGAGTAGTCCACTTTATAGTAAGTCCCCGTGGCGATGGGGAAAGACGACACGTCCCGCTTGCCGTGATCCATCACGGCGGTGACGTCCGGCGGGAATACGCTTCTGTAATGCGGTCCCACCGCCACCGCGGGATTCGCCCACCAGAGGAACGTCTGGGGGATGCCGGTGCGGTTGAAGACCCGGTTGTTCAGTTCCAGGTACGCCTTGTCGGGGTAAAGGCGGAATTCCGTGCCGCCCTCGGTGTGGAACATATTCTCGATCTCGGAAACGACGACGGACGCGCTGCCGTCCTCATTTTCACGGATCGCCCAGTTCACTCCGTCGAAGGTGGACGGGCGGTGATGCTGGGGCCAGTTGAACTCGATGCCGCCGCTGATCCACGGCCCGGCAAGGCCCACCAGTGCCGGCTTCACGACCCGGTTGTAGTAGACGAAGTCGTAATCTCTCGTCTTGTCGTACGCTCTCTGCACGCGGCCCCCGAGCTCCGGCAGGATCATGATCTTCAGATAGTCGTTCTCGAGGAACAGGGCGAGATATTCCCTTTCCTCCCGCTCATCGCAGATCTTGTCCGTGACGGGGTGCGGGTAGACCTTGCCGCTGCTCCCCTGGTACACTCTCTTCTCGAGGAAAAGCGGGTTGCGGTCCGGCGCCGCCGCCGGATAGGTGGGGATGGCGATACGCTCGTCCCATACCCGAACTTTTCTTTTATCCATACCGTTTCGCTCCGATCGACGTGATCTTTTTCTCTATTGTATCATATTTCCCGCGGGATTTGTTTTGATTTTGCAAAAAAAGTGAAGAAGATGCCGGGCGGCGGCGCGGGCGCAAAGTCTCTATTGAAAAACGCGGACCTTTATGGTAGAATTCTATAATGAGAAAGTATGTATCTTTTTTGCCGCGAGCGGCGGAAAGGAGATCCGATGGATAAAGAAAAGATCCGGGAAGAGGACATGATAGTCCCTTATTTCGAGGACACGGGCAAAAGGCGGCCGGTGCTGCGCGCCGTGATTACCGTCCTCGTGCTCCTCATCATTGCGGGATCGGTGTTCTACGCCCTTAACAGGAACGTGGTGAACGAGTTTATGAGGAGGACTTTCTCTTCCCCGAAGGACTACTTCACCTCCGTTGAGAAAAGGGATCTGTCCGCCAAAACGGGCGCCCTCGTCAGGAACGTCTCCGCGGTCGGGTCGGCGCTGAACGACGAAGGCGGTCAGGGCTCGCTCGAGGCGAGGATCACCGCCAACGAGACGGCGATCTCACTTGCTTCAGCTGCCCTCGGCACGGATCTGTCATCCCTCGGCAGCGCCGGGATCAGGTGCTCCGCCGTGCGGGAGCGTGACGAACTTCTCGTAAACGCGGCGCTGTTCCTGAACGACGTGCGGCTGGGAGGCGGCGACGCGTCACTCTCCCTGAGAACGAAGGAGCTTCTGTTCTTCTCGGACGACGTCTCGGACTTCCCCGCGTCGGTGGATCTGTCCGACAAGCTCACTCTGATCGGCCCCGCTCTTCCCGTGGCGGCGTCCCTTGCGGGACGGCTTGATCCCGACACCGTGGACGGGCTCGTCGGAAAGTACGTCGACACCGTCCTCTCGGAGTTCGGTTCCTTTACGAAAAAAAGCGGAAAGCTTGAGGCGGCGGGCGTCGCGCAGCGATGCGCGGTACTCACGGCGGGCGCCACCCGGTCCGAATCTTACCGGGCGCTCGCTTCCCTGCTCCGGCGTATAAAAAACGACGGGGCCACCACCGAGATCATCCGCTCGTTCCTTGAAGAATACACGATGGAATACTCGCTGACGGCGGCGAGGGACGAGGTCGCCATCGACGCGGAGAAACTGTACGACGTCCTCATCGGCAGGATCGACGAATATATCGCTTACGCCGAAAACGAGGCCGAAAAGTATGCCGGCGACGACGGGATCGTGCTGAAACTGACCGATTACGTGAACGGACACGGCGAGATCATCGGGCGGGAGCTGTGGTACGACGGGAAGACCGTCATCTCCGTCGGATTCGCCGAACACCGCACCGATTTCGGATTCGAGGCGCGGTACGGAGGCGCGCTCCTTGCCGACGGGGCCGGCAAGACCAGGGACGGCTCTCTCTCGGGCAGGTTCAGGATCCTCGGCGCGGACGGCGGCGTCATCCTCACCGCAGACGTGACGGATCTCGACCGCGAAGGGCTCAGAAACGGCTCCCTGAACGGCGAATTTCTTCTGTCGCCCACGGAAAAGTTCTACGCCGCGCTCCCGTTCGACACCACGTCCCTGCCCTCACTTATCACGAACAACGTGTCGCTGAAAATCGGGGTCTATACCGATTCCGACAATGTCCGCGCGGAGATCGCCCCTCTCCTCGGAGGCGCGGACTTCATCAAGATCGCCGCGAATATATCCCGGACGGCGAGGGAGACGCCCCGCCGCATCGACGGGGACGGGGCGGTGAAAATCATGTCGTTCGAAGATCTCGCGGAATGGTTCGGCGACAGAGACCCGGACCTGCTTGCCGGCAAGCTGACGGAAGCGGGGCTCCCGGAGGAGCTGGTCGACCTTATAACTCAGACGATTGGGTGGTGACGGTATGCTGCTTGAAATCAAAAACATAAAAAAGACGTTCGGAAAAGAACAGGTGCTGAAAGACATCACGTTCAGCGCCGAGGGCGGCACCTGCGTCGGGATCCTCGGCGGTAACGGGTGCGGAAAGTCCACCCTGCTCTCCATCCTCGCAGGCGTGCTGAAACCGGACGGGGGCTCCATGATCCTCGACGGTCACGACCTGTTCGGAACGGCGGAGTGGCACAGGCATAACGTGGGATACGTTCCTCAAGGCACCCCGCTGCTGGAGGAACTCAGCGCCAAAGACAACCTCCGGCTCTGGTACTCCGACAGGAAAATGAAGGAGGAGCTCGACGGGGGCGTTCTCGCCATGCTGGGGATCGGAGAATTCCTCAAGGTCCCCGTCAGGCGGATGTCAGGCGGAATGAAAAAACGGCTTTCCATCGGGTGCGCCATGTCTACTCTGCCTCCCGTTCTCCTTATGGACGAGCCCTGCGCCGCCCTGGACCTGGGATGCAAGGGGAACATCCTCTCCTACGTTGAGACGTACAAGAAAAGAGGGGGGCTCGTGATACTCACCTCCCACGACGAAATGGAGCTGTCCACCTGCGACAGGTGGCTCCTTATCAAGGACGGCTTCATCAGCGAATATATGTACGACGGCAACATCGACAATCTGGTGAAAAGTCTATGAGAAGGAAGAAGATCGTCTACGCGGGTCTCCAGCTGAAGCGGTTCTTCCGGCTGTTCCCCTTCGTGCTCATAATGTCGATCGTGCTCTGCACCGCCGCCGGCCTTGCCCTGGGCAAGATGATCCGCGACGACAGGACCAGCGACCAGAAGAAGATCATGAGGATCGGGATCGCCGGAGACACCAGCAACAAGCACCTGCAGTACGGCATCACCGCCGTCCAGCAGACGGACGTCACCCAGTATTCCGTCGAGTTCGTACCCCTTGAGGAGGACGAGGCGAAAAAGGAATTCGACGCGGGGAATATCGTGTCCTACGTGGTGATCCCCGAGGGATTCATGGAGGACGCCATCAACGGAGAGGTGGGAAAGATCAAGTACGTCACCTCCGGAGGGACCGTGGGTTTCGACACGAAGATAACCTCCGAGCTGATGAAAGCCGTCGCCTCCCTGATATTCGACGCTCAGAGAGCGCTCCACGCCGTGGAGGAGGTCGCCATCGACAAGGGCACGGAGGATTACGACCTCCGCGTTCTCGCGAGAGAGGGGTCCTATTCCCTCATCGACACCATAATCAGGCGTTCCGAGCTGTTCGAGGTGGAGGAGGTCGGCGTTTCCGGCTCCTCGTCGGAGGAGTCCGCTCTGGTCTGCGGCATCCTGGTGCTTTTCCTGCTCCTGTGGGGGATCACCTGCTGCATGATCCTGTCCGTGAAGGACGACGCCATGTCACGGGTGCTTTATTCCAAGGGAGTGGGACCGAAGACCCAGGTGGCGTCCGAGTACTTCGCGTACTTTCTGTTCATGGCGGCCACTCTGGTGATCCTCACGTCCGCCGCGCTCCTTATACTGCGCCTCACAAAGGCGGCTCTTCCCGAGGCGATCACCGTCGTCCTGAGAAGTCCCGTGAGCGTCGTTTTCGGTCTTCTGCTCCCGATACTCGCCATCTCCGCCATGCAGTTTTTCCTCTACGAGGTGGTGAACGGCGTCGTCAACGGAGTACTGGTGCAGTTTCTCTGCGCGGTGGGGCTCGGATATATCTCCGGGTGCCTCTATCCCGCGTATTTCTTTCCCGAGGCGGTGCAGAAGGTCACGTCCTATCTCCCGGCGGGAGCGGCGCGTCTGTATCTCAGCGGCGTCGTAGACGGAAAGCCGCCCCTCTCAGGTACGCTGATCCTGCTCGGTTACTTTGCTCTCTTCCTCATCCTGTCCGCCGCAGTCCGGCGGGCGCGGATCAAGAGTGAATAGGGGGTGCGCGCCATGGCATACAGACTCAAACGGTTCTTCCTGTGGTTCGCGCTTCTGAAAAAGCGCCTTTACAAGAAAAAAAGCTTTATCGTCCTGCTTCTGTGCGTCCCGCTTCTCGTGGTCGGGCTGTCCGTGGTGGCGTCCAGATCCGAGGGCGTGGTGAACGTGGCTCTGTATCTGGAGGATCCGACGGATCCCGTGACGGCGGACATTATGGAAAAAGTCCGCGACAACGGTTCCGTCATCGGATTCACCGAATGCTCGTCCCGCGCCGAGGCAATGAGGCGGGTGACCTACGGCCCCGCCGACGCCGCGTGGATCATCGAGAAAAATCTCGGCGGCGCCATGTACCGCTTCGCCAAGGGATACGACGCCGGGATCAAATGCGTCACCGTGGTGGAGCGCGAGGAATCCACGGCTCTCATGCTGGCGAGGGAAAAACTGTCCGGCGCCCTCTCGCCGTATCTGCTGCGGGAGGCGATGAAGGAGTACGTCCGCGAGAATATCGCTCTCGAGGACGATCTGACGGACGAGGAACTGAACGAATTCTTCGACGACTCCTACGGAGAGGAGGATATATTCGATTTCGAGTACTCCTCCGGCTCGGACGCGTCGAGGGAAAACGATCTGAATTACCTGCTGGTGCCGCTGAGGGGGCTGCTGGCGGTGATGATCGTGCTCTGCGGCCTCGCCGTGGGGATGTACTACGTCCAGGACAACGACAGTCAGACTTTCTACCGGATCACGAGAAGGAAAAGGCCGATCCTCGAGGCGGGATATCAGCTCTCGGGAGTCACGAGCATTTCCGCGGTGGTACTCGTCTCGCTGTATATCGGCGGGGTGGGTGTAAATCCCCTGACGGAGATCGTCTCCCTGGCGGTATACGCTCTTGCGGCGTCCGCTTTCTGTATCCTCGTGAGGCGGCTCTGCGGCACCGTGGGGCGGCTCAGCGCCGTGACTCCGGTGCTGATCGTGGCGCTCATCGCCGTGAGCCCCATCTTCTTCACGATCTCCGGCATGAAACCGGTGCAAATGCTGACTCCGGTGTACTATTACCTGAACTCGATACACAACCCGATCTACCTTTTGTGGATGCTGCTCTACGCCGCCGTCTGCGGCGGGCTGAGCCTGGTCCACGCGAGACTCACCGAGAAAGTGTGATATATCAGATCCGCGCCCGGGACGACCCGGGCGCGATTTTTCGTTTTGTCATTGACAATTCCGGCCGGCTGTGATAGAATACACCTTGCGCCGGTGTGATGGAATTGGCAGGTCTCGCTGCGGCTCGGTCACGCGCCGGCTCTGACAGTCCACTGGACTGTCATTCACTACCGTCGCGCCGCTTCGCTACTTGCCAGACTCAAAATCCTTAACTGAATAACGCCGGTATGATGGAATTGGCAGACGTGCCAGACTCAAAATCTGGTGGTGGCAACACCGTGTCGGTTCGACCCCGACTACCGGCATATGAAAAAAGCACGCTCTCGCGTGCTTTTTTCAATGATGTTTGCCCTTTCGGGCAAATGATATTGCCTTCGGCAATGATGTGTGCTGACGCACATGATGTGTCCTGCGGGACATGAGGGGCAAACATCGCATCATTGAGAGCGTAAGCGAACAACATCATTTCGAAGCGATAGCAAAGAAACATCATTAGGCGCTCAGCGCCGACATCATTTCCCTTGAGTTCTGATCCGTCTGTCAAAATCGCCGATCCGTCTTCTTCGTACCCGATTGGAAAAACGCCCCGAGGGGCGTTTTTCTTTTTAATTATCAGGACGGGTATCATGATTCCGCCTACCATATCATCTGTTTCAACCTACGGTCGATTATTTTATCAACCAATCGGAAAATCGTTCCATTGACTTCCCTTCTCTGCGGATTTATAATACAGACGTAAGCTTACAGAAAACAAAACGGAGGATAACGATATGGAACTCAACAATACAGT
>JAFWWR010000363.1 GCA_017518025.1 Clostridia bacterium | reverse complement strand
CGGTTTTGCTTTCAATTATAAAACATTTTGCAGAACCTTCAGTTAACCCGGTGATTTTTTTGACGGAGATATTCCATGTTTCGTTTAGAAACATCAACATTTCACAGTAGTCAGAATTTTCTATATTCATAATGACTCCTTGTCGTTGTTTGATTATTTCCTATTCGATATGTTTGAAACACTTTTTCGTTTCGTTTAACTGATGGGATCAAACTTTCGGAGCTTTAGTGATATATCCCGCTTTCGCGGGATGTGATATTTTTGCCTTGCGGCAAAAGTGATATTTTCCGCTGATGCGAAAAGTGATATGAAATAAATCCACGCAAGTGGATTTATTTCGTTGGCAAGGCCGCCCCGGCGGCTTTGCCTGCCGCGGAGCCGGTAGCGAAGGCGATCTGCAGATTGAATCCGCCGGTGTAAGCGTCCGCGTCGATGACCTCGCCGGCGAAGTAGAGCCCGGGCACGGCGCGGGATTCCAGCGTTTTCGGATCAAGCTCCTTTGTGCTGACGCCGCCCGCGGTGACGATGGCCTCGTCGATGGGACGGAAGCGCACCGGAGTTACCGGAAACTCCTTTATGGCGCGGCACAGCGCCCCCCGGACCGCCGCGCTGACGTTGCCCGCCTTCGCGCGCCCGTCCGCGCCCGCGATCCCGATCACGTACGGCAGAAGCGCCGCCGGCAGGATCCCCCGTACGGCGTTCAGCAGGTCCTTCGCCGCGCCGTCCCGCAGTATTTTCGTCAGCCGCGCGTCAAGCTCCTCGAACCTCACGGCGGGCTTCAGATCCACCGCCATTTTGTATTCCCCCGCCGGATGATCCCGCATATTCGCGGAGGCGGACAGCACCAGCGGCCCCGTCACGCCGAAGTGGGCGAACAGCATCTCCCCCGTCTGGGAGAACACGGTTTTTCCGCCCGGCGCGGTCACGTCAAGACGGACGTTTTTCAGCGTCAGCCCCGCCAGCGGAGAAAAATCCTCCGCGGTCTCCACCGGGACGAGAGAGGGCAGAAGCGGCGTCACGCCGATCCCGTTCTCCCGGGCGAAGCGGTGACCGTCGCCGGTGGATCCGGTGAGCGGATACGACACGCCGCCCGTTGCGACGATAACTGCGCGGAACAGCTTTTCCTCCCCGCCCGCGGCGACGGCAAACGTGTTGTCGTCCCTGCGGCTGACCGAGTCCACCCGCGCCGACGTTCTCAGCGTCACGCCCGTCTCACGCATGCGGCGCAGAAGGGCGTCCACCACGTCGTACGCCCGGTCGGAGACGGGGAATACCCTGTTCCCGCGCTCCGTTTTGAGCGGCACGCCCGCGTCTTCAAAAAACTCCTTCACCGCCGACGGCGGGAAGCGGAAAACGGAGCTGTAGAGGAACTTTTCGCCTCTCAGAACGTGAGACAGCACCTCGGCGGGAGCGCAGTCGTTGGTCACGTTGCACCGCCCCTTGCCCGAGATGGCGAGCTTCCGCCCCACCTTGGGGTTTCGCTCGAAAACAGTCACGTCGGCGCCCGCTTCCGCCGCGCGTATCGCGGCGAGCATCCCCGCCGGGCCCGCGCCGACGACGGCGACGCCTCCGATTTTTTCCGTCTGTTCCATATCAGTCTCCGTTTCGTATGATCTGACGCTATTTTATCATACGGAGGAGATTTTTTCAACCTGTAAAGTCCTTCATTCTTTCCGCCGAGTCGAGTTCATACTCGATCACGTCGCGGCACAGGGCCAGAGACCGGGCGTCACACCCGTCGAGAAAGCAGCGCTCCATATCCTCGCTGAGGTGGCGGGCGCCGTTTTTCGCCCCTTTCGAGATCACCCGGGCGATGTTCCCGTCGCTCCGGTCGAGCATGGTGCTCACCGCCACGGCTCCCCGGGCCGCCAGCTTCTCCGGCAGGGTCATCTCCCGGGGAGAAAGGGAGCGGGAGCGCATCATATCCTCGGTGCGGCGGGTCAGCTCGGAATACTTTTCTATCTGAGCCGTCACGTCGGTGAGAAGGAACCGGTCTTCTATCCCGGGGATCACGGAGCACAGGTCGTCCGTGGTCCGCCTCAGGTTTTTCAGTACGCGGGAGAGCAGCTCTCCCGTCGGTCCGCTGTTCTGCATTTTTTACTCCTTTCGTCCTGTTTTGTGATCGCTTTCAGATATAATATTGTCGCGCCGGGACAAAATATTACGGGTGAAAACTTGACAATTAGTGTTCGTTATGGTAAAATCCCTTGTGTTGATTTGCAGGGTTATCGAAGTGGTCATAACGAGGCGGTCTTGAAAAACTCCTGGGTTCGTCATTTGGTTGTTCTGAAACCCCTTGATTCTACTGTGGGTTTGCCACTTTGCCGTACACCTTGTGAGAAGGTCGTCTCGCAGTTTTCTCGCAGTTTTACAACT
>JAFWWR010000362.1 GCA_017518025.1 Clostridia bacterium | reverse complement strand
CCGCCCATCTTCGCCGAGATGTAGAACGTGCTGACGGAGGGCACGAAGACCATGATGATCCCGGAGATCACCCCGGGGGCGGTCAGCGGCATCACCACCCGGCGGATCCGCTGGAACTGGTTGCAGCCCAGATCCTCCGCTGCCTCAAGAAGCGACGGGTCGATCTTCGTCATGACGTTATAGATGGGCAGGATCATGTACGGCAGGTAGTTGTAGACCATGCCGAAGATGACCGCGCCGGTGTTGTTCATGAGGTTCAGCCGCCCGAAGCCGATGGCCGTCAGCGCCTGATTTATAAGGCCGTTCGACTCCATCAGGGACGTGAGGCAGTAGGTCTTGATAAGCAGGTTTATCCACATGGGGAGCGTGATAAACATGTTGGCCAGTTTCCGGGACATGGGGCGGAGACGGCACACCGTATAGGCGAACGGATACGCGATAACGAGCGTTATGACCGTCGCCAGCGCCGAGTACCAGAGGGAGCGCAGTATCACGGGACCGTAATCCTTCAGCGACGCCATGTTCGCCAGGGTGAGGCGGCCGTGCCCGTCGGTGAAGGCGTAAAACAGCACCACGATGAGCGGGATTATGATGAACGCCGCCGCCCAGAAAACGTAGGGCGAGTTGATGAACAGGTTCGCGAGAGTCCTTCTTTTATTCTTCATCTTCGTCGTCCTCCGGGTCCGGGTCAAGGTCGTCTGAGAACGTGCTGTAGTCCCCGTAGAGACCGGAGAATTCCGATTTATGCATGACGTGGATCGCGTCGGGATCGAGGGCGATGCCGATCACCTGACCTTCCTCGTAGGCGTCGGTGGTCTGGACCATCCACTTGAAGCCGCGCACGTCCACGATGAGCTCGTAGTAGTCGCCCTTGAATGTGGCCTGGGTGATCTCGCCGACGACCATGCCACAGTCCGGGTCGACCACGTCCACGTCCTCGGGACGGATGACCACGTCCACGGGTTCGTTGCGCTCGAAGCCCTCGTCCACGCAGGTGAAGGTGTGACCGGCGAAGGTGACGGTGTCGTCGCGGTTCATGATGCCGTCGATTATGTTCGATTCGCCGATGAAGTCGGCGACAAAGGCGTTCACCGGCTCGTTGTAGATGTCCACGGGGCGGCCGATCTGCTGGATCTTGCCGTTCTCCATCACCACCACGGTGTCGGACATGGACAGCGCCTCCTCCTGGTCGTGGGTGACGAAGATGAAGGTGATCCCCGTCTCGCGCTGGATGCGGCGGAGCTCCACCTGCATATCCTTGCGGAGCTTGGCGTCAAGCGCCGACAGGGGTTCGTCCAGCAGGAGCACTTTCGGCTTGTTGATCAGCGCCCGGGCGATGGCCACGCGCTGCTGCTGGCCGCCGGAGAGGTTGGTCACCTTGCGCTTTTCGTAGCCGTCCAGGTTCACGAGATGGAGCATCTCTTTCACCTTTTCCTCGATCTCGGCCTTCGGAACGCCCGCGACCTTCAGCCCGAACGCCACGTTCTCGTAGACGTTCAGGTGCGGGAAAAGGGCGTATCTCTGGAAGATGGTGTTGACGTTTCTTTTGTACGGAGGGACGTCGTTGACCCTTTCGCCGTCAAAAAAAACGTCACCCTCATCCGGCCGGAGGAATCCGGCGATGATCCGGAGCGTGGTGGTTTTGCCGCACCCGGACCGACCGAGAAAAGTTACAAATTCCCCGTCGCGGACCGTCAGGTCCAGACTGTCGAGGATCTTTTCTCCGTCAAATGAGAGAGTGATGTTGCGCAGTTCGATAATATTCCCGTTTTTCATTTTGCATCCCCCTTTGCGGTAAAAGACCGCGTAAGCCGAAATATGGCTCTGCGCGAACCCACGTAACGACTAACCGGACCGGCCCCCGCAAAGAGTTTTTGCAGCCGGTGAGGGAGAGCGTCTCTCCGTCCCGGATGCAGCCGCGGTTTCCGCGGGGACCTCCGACCGGGAGCGTCCGCCGCGTGTTTTTGTTCAAAACTGCCGTACGTGAACATCATATTCAGTTGTCCGCACGCGGGCTGGAGCGGCGTATGCCCTCCGGGAACGCCGACGTTACTGACAGACTCGGGGCCCCCTCCGGTGCGTATGATGTTTTATGACCCGTCAATTCCTTTGCCTCTTGACGGGGTGTCAGCACAGATGCAAAATCGTGCAGAGTATATGATACAGTCTTTATCGGATTTTGTCAATAGTTATTTTTAATATTGAAAAAAAGTGACCGGCCGCGCTGACGCGCGGGCGAGGTGTTTGCGCCTTGCGGCGCACGATATATTTGCCTCCGGCAAATTCGATATATCCCCTTACGGGAATTCGATATGTTGCCCCTCGGGGCAACACGATATGTTGCGCTTCGCGCAACGAGAAAGAGAAACGATATGTAGGAATTTGCCACGGCAAATTCCCGCAGATGGGGGAGAGATCCAACCGCTGCCGGGGGCAGATGAAGTTTCTTTTTGAAAATCGCCGTCTCACGGCGATTTTGGGCAAAGAGGAAGTGTTCGAGCGTTAATTTGGGACAAGCGCCTGTTTGCTCGAGTGGCCGCGGTCGAAATCGCGCGCCGCTCCAAGGCGCAACAGCGATTTCGGGCACCGCAACAGGGCGGAGAGGACCATCGGGGGCGCCGAAGTTAGCAAACAGGCGACCGTCCCGCATAACCGCTCGGGAGCTTCCTGTTTGCCCGAAAAGCGGCGGGAGCCGCTTTTCCAAAATCAAAATAAGCTCTTCGTTCTCCCTTCCCCTCTCTCTCCTTGGCTACGCCTCTCTCTAAATAAAAAACTCCGCCCAAAGGTCGGAATATAACTATTTCGACCCGGGAGGTTTCCCGGGTCGGTTGTTTCTTTCTCACGCTCCGATCATTTCGAAGTATCGCCCCCCGCTTGCGCAAGAATCGCGAGGCATTACGGTTTGGCAGACTGTCCCCTCCCTTTTTCATGACTCAATAGTAATCTGAAAAATGCACTTGTCTCAAAGTCATGGCATCCTTTCTCTGATGGTCTTCATCACCCAAAAAAATGTAAGCCCCGAAGCCATCACTATAAAAAAATGTTTATGACGTAGCGGAATATGCCAATCTGCTAACATTTTTTCTGTAAGATCAGGACCAAGTATTACGTAAAGTCCGCCAAATATTACACACAAAACAAGATATATTATGGAAATGACATATAGAATTTGTACTATGGTTCTTGTAATAGTCATTTTTGTTCGTGCCCCCTTTGGCTATTCATTAAATTGGAGACACAGTTTTTTTATAAAACAGTCTCCTTTTAATGGGATATGCTTTCATCAGCATTATAACATATTTTGAGTTTTATCGCAAGAAAAGGGACAAAAGCTTCATATCCCGTTCCCCATCACCATTATACATCCTCGCGGAGTTGCGGCGCAATCGGGCAATAATAGGGATAAGCAAGTTCTGTACAAAAGCGCGGCGGGAGCCGCTTTTCGAGCTAATGGTTGTTCCTCGCCTTGGAGCGGCGCGCGTGCCCCGGGGGACTTTTACGGAAAAGGCGCGGAAATACTTCCACGCCTTTTTCAAAAAGTTTCTTGCGGGGGTCCGGGGGAGCTTCTTTTCAAAGAAGCTCCCCCGAGTCATCATTTCAAAAATCCGTTTATGATCTGTTCTTCGGCTTCGGATTCGGTGAGGCCGAGGGTCATAAGTTTTATGATCTGATCCCCGGCGATCTTGCCGATGGCCGCCTCGTGGACCAGCGCCGCGTCGAGGTCGGTCGCCTCATGGCCCGGCACCGCCAGGATGCGCCCCCGATCCATAATGATCGAGTCGCACTCGGTATGGCCGCTGCAGGGCGCGTTGCCCGCGATCTTCGCGTCGAACTTCTGGAAGGAATCGTCCCGCGCGACCGAGCGGGACACCACGTCCGCGCTGGCGCCGTCGCCGTTGAGCCGCACGTCGTATTTGCTTATCGCACGCTGCTCTCCGTGAGTCATGAGCCGCTCGCGCACCAAAAGCTTCGCGCCCGCTTTAAGAGTTGCCACGGTGGTCCGCTCGGTGTCGTCCACGCCCTTGATCTGGACCATCTCCATCTCGACAACGCTGTCCTCCTCCTGGTACACCTCGGTGCCCGGATTCAGTATCCGTTTCCCCTTGCCGTCGCCGGAGCCGTAGTGCTTTTCCACGTACTTCACCTTCGCGCCGCGGCCCACGTAAAATCTGTGTATGCCGTCGTGCTCGGAGTCCGCGTTGCCGCAGTTGTCGATGCCGCATCCGGCGACGATCACCACGTCCGCGCCCTCTCCGATGAAGAAGTCGTTATAGACCACCTCTTTCAGCCCGCTTTTCGTCATCACCACCGGGATGTGGACGGACTCGTTCCTCGTGTTCGGCTTTATGTGTATCTCGAGGCCGCTCACGTCCGTTTTCGGGACGATCTCGATGTTGGCGGTGGACTGTCTCCCCACGGAATGTCCGTCGGAACGTATGTTGAACGCCCCCTCCGGCACCTCGTGGAGATCCGCCACCTCGCGCAGTATCCTTTTCTGTATCTCGTCAAGTTTGATCACGGCTCAAAGACCCTCCTTTCAGAGGCGATCTCCGCCGGACGGCACTCCGGCACCGCCGAGGACGTGCCTATAAGCGAGGGAAGGATCTCCTCCCTCGGTCCGTGTCGGTCCACCACGCCGTCCTTCAGCACCACGATCTCGTCCGCGATGCTGAGGATCCTCTCCTGGTGGGAGATCACGATGATGGATGAATCTTTCACCTCCGCACGCATATTCTCGAATACCTCGATAAGATTGCGGAATGACCACAGGTCGATCCCCGCCTCCGGCTCGTCGAACACCGACAGCGCGGCGCCCCGCGCCAGCACCGTGGCGATCTCGATCCTTTTCACCTCGCCTCCCGACAGGGACGCGTTCACCTCGCGGCCGATGTAGTCCCGGGCGCAGAGGCCCACCGCAGACAGATATGCGCAGGCGTCCGCCACGGTGATCTCCCTGCCCGACGCGATGCGGATCAGGTCCATCACCCGGATCCCCTTGAACCGCACCGGCTGCTGGAACGCGAAGGCGATACCGAGGCGCGCGCGCTCGGTCACGCTTTTGTCCGTGATGTCCTCGCCCCGGAAGAGGATGCGCCCCTCCGTGGGCTTCTCTATCCCCGCGATGAGCTTCGCCAGAGTGGATTTTCCCCCTCCGTTGGGCCCGGTGACGGCGACGAGCCGCCCCGAGGGCACGGTGAGAGACACGTCCCGGATGATCTCGCGATCGCCGGCGTCTCCGTCCACCGCAAAGGATACGTTTTTAAGTTCAAGCATTTTCTACCTCCGGTCCCGGCAGCCCGCCGGAGAGAGTCATTTCCTCGCCGCCGCGATGGTCTCGTTTATTGTCTTTACCACCTGATCGGGATCGACTCCGTGGACCGCGCAGGCCTCCTCCAGCGACTCCGCCTGAGAGGCGGGGCAGCCGAGGCAGTGCATTCCGATGCCGAAAAGCACCTCCGCCGACTCCGGGTATTCCGTCACGATCTCGCCGATGAGGGTATCTTTCTTCACATATTCGTTTGCCATTTTATTTTCCTCCTGTTTTTCGTTCCGGGCGGCGATCCTGCATATTTTTCGTTCCGCCCTTGATTTTTCGCCCCTATTATACTATAATAATCACCGCAAGTATGTTGTTTTAACAACAAACGGAGAAAAAATATGGATAAAAACGATCTTCTTGACACCACTCTGTTCCGCGGGATCTCCCCGGAGGACGCGGACACGCTCCTTTCGTGCCTCGAGGCGAGGACGAAAAAATACGTAAAGGACGAGGCGGTCATACGCTCCGGCGAGCCGGTGCGGGAACTGGGGCTCATCCTCTCCGGCAGCGTGAACGTGGTGGCGAATTTCTACCGGGGGAGCGAGAGCATCTTCGGCCACTTCGGCCGGGGCGAGATATTCGGCGAGGATTACGCCGCCGTGCCCGGGAGGGGCGTCATCGGCGACGTGGTGGCGGCGGAGGAATCGGAGATCATGTTCATCGACGTGAACCGGCTCCTCACCACCTGCGAGAACGGGTGCTCGTTCCATCAGCAGATGATCCGGAACCTGCTCACCATCTCGGCGCAGAAGAATCTCTCCCTATCCACCCGGATGATGCACATCGCGCCGAAATCGATCCGCGAGCGGCTTCTGTCCTACCTGTCCGAGCGGGCCATGGAAAAGGGCAGCCGCCGGTTCCGCATCCCCTTCGACCGGCAGCAGCTCGCCGGCTATCTCGGGGTGGACCGCAGCGCCATGTCCCACGAGCTGAGCAAAATGAGGCGGGACGGGCTCATAACCTACCACAAAAGCGATTTCACGCTCCACGAGGGCGCGGGACGGGAATGATCTTTCCGAAAAAACGGTTTTTCGCGCAACCGGATGGAAAATTTGTCGTTATTATAGGGTGTAAGTATTATTCCGAAAATTCTTTTACAGAGAAATGACACGGGAGGTCATCATGAAAAAAACCATTATCATCTGCAGTATCATCCTGGCGGTGCTGATCTGCGCCGGAGTCGCGGCGTCCGTCGTCTTCGGCGTCGCGGCAATGAGAAACAGCTACGACGTCCGAAAAAAGGTGCTTCTCCTCACCGACAGGGTCGACGACTTCATCGGCAAGTACGGCGGCGAGGACGTGGCCCGGGAGAACGACGTCACCATCGCCGAAGAGTACGTGATAAAGTCCACGGAGAGCATTTCCGACGCATATAAGAGCGGGGAGACCGACGGCCTCTCCGACAAGGAGAAGGAGACCCTCGACATGGCGTCGGGGATCCTCGACGGGATCATCGAGGACGGCATGGACGACTACGAAAAAGAGATCGCCGTGTACGAATGGATGACGGCGAATCTGGAGAACGACGGCGGTATGTTCACCGTCATTCCCACGACCCAGACGGACTGCGACAACCCCTACGGCGTACTGAAGTACCACAACGCGGTATGCGTGGGGTACGCCACCACCTTCCGCCTGTTCATGCAGATGCTGGACATCCCCTGCATGGTCGTACATAACAGCGAGCTTTACCATTCCTGGGATCTTGTGAATCTCGGGGACGGCTGGTACCACACGGACGTCTATTCCGACGTGGGGTCGGGGAGTTTCGCCCACTTCAATCTGACGGACGACATGATGGCCGAGCAAAGCTGGAACCGGGATTATTTCCCTGCCGCCGACAGCTACGAATACTGCTATCTCTACAGGGAAGCCGTCGAGACGGACGACATCTACGAGATCCCCGCCGCCCTGCGGGAGCTGGTCGACGGAGAGCGCGATATGGCGGCGTTCGTCTTCAAGGGAGGCCTGTCGAATTCCGACGCGGCGCTTGTGGAAGAGATGCTGTCTACTCTGTCATCCCTCGTGGAAAACAACAGCTCCTCGGACGGGTATTCGTCCCTGAGATGGAACTGGGCTGCAGCAGGTGAGGATTACCTGCTCTCCGTCAACTTCGTGACGGAAACCTGGGAGGATCCCGATCTGCCCGACGATATCGACGAGGGCGACAGAAAGAAGATGAAGAGATCCATCGTCGACGCCTTCGGCGATCTGTACGAGATAGATATGGAAGACGACGACTGGTACGGCGGCTCCTCCTACTACTACGGTTCCTACGACTACAGCTGGGACGGACAGATGGTCATCCCGACGGAGGAGGAATACGAGGCGCTGACCGACGCGTACCGGTACAATCTTGTGAACGGCGACAGACCCGTGGCCGAGGAACAACTGAGAAACATCCGGATCGCCCGCTGGTACGGCACCTTCGGCGGGATGCAGGTGCTGATGTTCGATGGGTTTGACGTCACGGACGCGGAAAGGGAGGAGACCGTCGCCGGCTCGACGCTCCGCTTTAGTGACGGACGGGACATCGTCGTCACCGACGGGACGAACTTCTTCTCGCTGGGGAAGGCGTACGGGCTCGGTCTCCTTGACGAGAGACAGATCGGCATGATTGCTGAGATACAGAACAACGGATATTACGTGGAGGTGGACCAGTGATGAGGAAGATGGTCGCGCTGACTCTCGCTGCGGTATTCGTCCTCTGCTTCGTCTCCTGCGGAAAAAAAGAGGAGACGGAGCCCATGGTCAGCATGTACGACCTGCGGGTCATGATGCTGGCGGCGGACGAAACGCTCCCCGAGATGAAGAGCGTCAGCAGCTCGGACGAGGACGCGGAGAGTCTTTTCGGTTACCTTTCGGACGTTGATTATTCAAAGGTGGAGGGGTACTTCCTCTCCTACGCCGCGGAGGGCGACTCCTACGAGATCGCCGTGGTCGCCATGCGCAACGCCGGCGACGTTCCGGCGATGAAAGAGTCGGTGGAAAAACACGTCGCCGGCAGGATCGAGCTTTACAGGAACTACAAGCCGGAGCAGGTGCCCCGCGCCGAGGAGGCCTCCGTCACCGTCTCCGGCAGATACGTGGCGCTCGTCATGTGCGACAGGGCGGACGCAGTCCTTGAGGCGTTCAAAAAAGGCATAAAATAACTTTTTCCGGAGACGGACATGAACAAAAAGATCATTTACGCCGTTGTGTTCTTCCTCTGTCTCGCCGTACCCCTGGCGGCGCACCTTATCGCGCCGGACAGAACGTTCTCGGACAACGAGAACCGGACTCTGGCGAAGATGCCCCGGGCGACGGCGAAGGGGGTATTCTCAGGAAAGTTCCAGTCGGACCTGGAGACGTACCTCACCGACCAGTTCCCCCTGCGGGACGGAGCCGCGGCTGCGGTATCCGCCATCCGCAAGGCGGCGGGAAGACGGGATATCGGAGGCGCGTATATCGGCCGCGGCGGGTACTACCCGGAGGTCCACCGGGAGGAAGATCTGGACAGAGAAAAATACGCGAAAAATCTGGCGCTTATAAAGAAAATCGGCGAGAGATCCGGCGCCGGGTCCGTGAAGCTGATGCTTGTGCCCTGCGCCGGTTCGGTCATGCGGGACAAGCTGCCGCTTTTCGCCTCGTCCTACGACCCCGAGTCCTATTGCGAGATGGCGCGGGACGCTCTCCCCGGCGCGGAGGTGATCGACCTCTGCTCCGCACTGCGGGAGGCGGGGGACGGCGCTTTCTACCGCACGGACCACCACTGGTCGGCGTCGGGAGTCCTCGCCGCGTACCGCGCTCTGACCCGCGGGGCGGGCGCGTACTCCGGGGAGCCGGAGCTGTTCAGCGACAGTTTCCTCGGTACGACGTACTCGAAGGTCCTTGATCCGGCCGCCGCGCCGGATGAGGTGTACATTTTCCCCGTGGCGGACTCCGTCACGGCGGAGGCGGACGGCAGAGAGATCCCGGTATACGACGCGGACGCCGCAACGCGCAAGGATAAATACACGGTGTTTTTCGGCGGGAACTACGGGACCGTGACCGTCACCGGCGGCGCGGACAACGGAAAGGTCGCCGTGGTGGTGAAGGATTCCTTTGCCAACAGTCTGGCGCCGCTTCTGACCGCCGATTACGGGACGGTGATCCTTATCGATCCCCGGTACTTCGCCGGGTCCTTCGACTCGGTGACGGCGGCGCATCCCGGATGCGATCTGATATTCCTGTTCGAGATAAGCGGTCTTTGTGAAAACGGAGATCTTGCAAAGCTCCTGATGTGAAAAAAAAATACAGAACAGGGGAAATACAATGAAAAAAATATTTGCATTGTTGGCAATACTATCGGTCGCCTTACTTCTGTCGGCGTGCAACGGAAGCAACAAAGAAAACGACACTGTGAGATATGAAACCGGCGTCTTTATCGACAAAAACTGGGACGATACGGTCGGCACATATAAAGGCCCCGCCGTTCCCGATAAAGAAACGGCGCTGAAAATCGGAACTGCCGTTTTTGATGCAATGGAAAAAAGCGAAGAATCACGGGATCTGACGCCGGAATCGGTCTTCTTTGACGAGGAGGACCATATCTGGATAGTCACCTTCGGAAAAGCTCCAAAAGGAAATGTCAGAGT
>JAFWWR010000361.1 GCA_017518025.1 Clostridia bacterium | reverse complement strand
GAGGAACCTGAACAGAAGATAATAGACGCCCAGATTTCCCGCGGTTTTCACGGTTATCGACAGCAACCAGATGAACTCGGACTTCATCGCCGTCTTATAGTCGATGCGGCGAATCTCCTTAAGCTTCTCGCGGTACTCTTTGCTGAAAAATCGGTACGCGCCGAGGATACGGGTCTCCTTGAAGAACTTCGGCGAGGTGATACACTCCGACAGATGGCCCGCCGCACGCCTTACCGGCGCCGCCTTATCCTCTTTCTCCACGTACAGTTTCCTTAAGACCACCATGCGGATCAGCACGGGGAAGAATATAAGCACCATGGCGACGACGAGAAGGGGCTCGCGCCGGATGAGGTAGAACGACACCACGAAGAAAAACGGGATCTGGTAAAGCAATATTGCCCGGGTCGTTGACAGCGCGGTCATGGCGGACCCGAGGCCCGCCCCCGATTTTTCGATATCGTCCAGCCGTTCGGTGTCCTCGAACACTATCGGCGGGATCCGGGAGTTTTTCTCGAATCTCTGTATCGTAAGCGCGTTGGAGGCTCGCTTTTCAAAGGTGGCGTCTGCGCGGCGTCTGATCTGGTATAATCCCGCCGAGACGATGAAGGAGCCCGCGTAAACGAAGAGCCACACCGCCACGGACATGACCGTGGCGCTCCCCGCCACAATGGCCGTCGCGCCGTTGAACACACGCTCGAGGACATAGATCTGTCCCGACTCCACCACGGAAATAATGACTAAGATGATCGAACTCAAGACGAACAATCCCGGAGACGCTTTGATCTGAGGCGGGAACGTCCGCACGACCGATTTCAGGAAGCCGACCTTGACCTTTCCCTTTTTATTGAGCTTCGGCTCCTTTTTCTTTTTCACGTTTTTCACGCCGACTCACCCCCTTCCTCATACCAGGAGCTCTGGGCATGGAACATTTCGGCGTATTTGCCGCCGAGCTTCATGAGCTCGTCGTGACTTCCGAATTCGCTGACGGCGCCTCCGTCGATAAGGAGGATCTTGTCCGCGATCCGCGCCGCGCCGAGACGGTGGGTGATGAAGATCGCCGACCTCCCTCTCGTCACGTCCCGGAACATTTCGTAGACCGCCTTTTCCGCCAGGGGATCCAGCGCCGCCGTGGGCTCGTCGAGGATCGACATGGGCGCGTTTTTGTAGAGCGAGCGCGCTATGGCGACTCTCTGCCACTCGCCGCCGGACAGATCGACTCCGTCGGCCATCGCTTTGCCGAGAGGCGTGTCAAGTCCCGAGTGAAGCGCGTCGAGCGCGTCGTCGAGCCCTATCCGGTGAGTCGCGTCCAGCACCGCATTGTCGTCGGCCTCCCTCTCGGGAGCACCCAGGGTGATATTGTCGCGGTATTTTATCTCGTATTTGGCGAAATCCTGAAAGACCACGGAGAAGAGGCCTTTCACCTCGGACAGCGGGATATCTCTCAGATTCCTGCCGCCGACCGTGATCTCGCCCTCGTATTCGTCGTAAAGCTTCGTCAGAAGCTTCGTCATGGTGGTCTTTCCCGCGCCGTTGACGCCGACGACGGCGTATCTTACGCCTTCCTCCAGAGTGAACGAGCAGTTTTTCAAAATGTCCCTCTCTGTGCCGGGATAGCGGAAGGTCACGTTTCTGAACTCGATGGTCCCGAAGCTCTTTCCGCTCATATCGGCGGGTTCCGCCAGCGTCTCCTCATCCCTCTCGAGAGCGATGAATTCCGAAAGGTCGCCGAGATTCTTCTCGCACTGGACGAACCAGCGTATCTGCCACGCCGCGCTGTAAAGGCGCCAGGACAGAGCGAGGATGGCGTTCATCGTTCCGACGAACATTCCCGCCGAGGTCTTCCCCTGCGACAGTCCGAAGAGAAGGGCAACTCCCACGCCGGCGTACATCAGGTAATTCAGCACGTTGCTGAGGTTCTCTCTCCGCGTCGTTCTGAGCGTCGTCTTTATGTTGATGGCGTCCGCCTCTTTTTTCGATTTGAGCCATCTTCCGAGAATGAACGGCGTGTATCCGAAGGTGCGTCTCTCCTCGAGATAGTCCTTTATGAACAGCATGGAGCCATAGCTGTCCGCCCGTCTCATGATCTTTTCGTTGTTCCAAAACGCGTCGTAGTCGTCGAGCCCCGAGCGCACCGCGAGGATCACCGACGGGATCAGGAAAAGCACCGCGGCGATACCGCTGTACCATACGGCGACGAAGACCGCCGCCACAGTCGTCGCAATACTCAGGATAAGCTGTGCCACGTATGTCAGGCGGATCGCACGGTCGCTCATCTTTCCCGCCGGATCTTCAGTGGCGCGTCTGATGAGGTCCAGAGTTTCGGGGTCTTCTATGTATCTGTATTTGAGAGACGCCTGCATCTCGGTGAAGACCATGTTCGTCCGGACGACGAAACTGTTGCGGAATTTCTGAATAATGAACGTGTATATTACTTCGCTGAAATTCAGAAAAAGCGCGAGTCCCATGATCCCGCCCAGCGGGAGGAAAATGGAGTTCATTCCCGCCTTGCCCGCGAAGATCGCAAGAGCGGAGTCCACGAACGACGCGGTGGTAAAGATCTGCGCCGCGGGGAGAAGGCCCCAGACAAAGCGGAAGAAAATCATCGCCGAAAACCAGAACGGCGAGGATCTGAGGCAGTAGAGCGCGCAGTCGTACACGTGCCATCGCTTCTTCTTCAGCTCCGGCGGCTTTTTTTCTTTTTTCAAGTCGTTTTCTCCTTTCTTAAGTTGTCTTTTGCAAAGTCATGAAACGCCCGGCGGCCGGGAGAAAACAGCCGACCGGGACGACGCTACACAGGACGCGCCCTCCGGGGAGGATATTCCCGACGTTTCACGGTGATTATACCACCCACCCCCCGAAAATGTCAACCGTCAATAGTTTAATGGGTCTCAATCGCTTGTTGAATCGACGCGGGACGGGGGATAATAATCTGATCGAAAAAGCGCCGTCGACCGCCGTTATTATAACGCGGATGCGGCGCTCCTTGAAAGCACGGGTATAATTTCAACAAATTCCGGTGTAAACGGCACGAAAAAGCGCGGCAAAGCCGCGCATGAATTGCCGCCCCCGGCGGCATGAATTGCACCTTCGGTGCATGAATTGACGGCGGGACCGTCATGAATTGCGCCTGCGGCGCATGAATGAATACTTTTACCGTTTGTTATGTAAGCACCATTCGGAAAGAGGACAGTCGCCGCAGCGGGGGGACCGCGCCGTGCAGTATTCCCTGCCGAACATGACGATCCTGTGGCAGAAGGCGCTCTGTTCCTCCCTCGGGACGACTCCGTCCATTACCCTCTCCGTGAGGAGCGGATCCTTTTTATCCTCGGGGTAGTACCCCAGCCGTCCGCAGATCCGGATGCAGTGGGTGTCCGCCACGATACCGCCCTTGCCGAACACGTCGCCGAGGATCAGGTTGGCGATCTTGCGGCCCACGCCGGGGAGAGAGAGCAACCCGTCCATGGTATCGGGAACGCGCCCGCCGTATTCTTCAACGATGATCCGCGACATATCGGCGATGTTTTTCGCCTTCATGCGGAACAGGCCGCAGGGGCGGACGATCTCCTCGATCTCGCCGAGGTCGCCGTTTGCGGCGGACTCAGCGTCGGGGAATCGTTCAAAAAGCACCTTCGTTACGACGTTCACCCGCTCGTCGGTGCACTGGGCGGACAGACGCGCCGCCACCAGCAGCCGCCAGGGGTCCTCCGCGTACTCGAGAGAGCAGACGGCGTCGGGATAGAGCGCCGTCAGCGCCGCGATTATCTTTTCCGTCCTGACGTCGGTCGCTGTCATTCGTCGCCTCCGTCGTCCGGCTCCTTCGGAGCGTTCTCGTCGATATTGAAGTAGTAATCGAAAACGTCGCGGACGCACCTGCCGGCGTTGGAGCCGGTGTTGCCCTGCTCCAGCACCGACGCCACCACGATCTCGGGATCGTCGAAGGGCGCGAAGGCGGTGAAGATCGCGTTGTCGCTCCTGGTGACGGAGACCTGCGCCGTGCCGGTCTTACCGCCGATCACGATGGGGTAGTCCTCGAAGATCTCGGAGACCGAGCCGTCCTCGATGACGTTTTTCATGGCGTTCATGACGATCTCGCGGACGCCGTCCTTGATCTTCCGCTCGGCGGCGACAGTCGTGCCGGGCTCATAGATCGGATCGGTGGAGCCGTAGGGGCATACCTTGGAGAGAATGTGCGCCGAGTAGCGGGTGCCGTTGTTGACGACGGACGAGATGTACACGCTCATCTGCAGGGGCGTGAAAAGGTTGTACGACTGACCGATGGACGCCTGGAGCGTGTCTCCGATCGCCCAGGAGCGGAGGCCGTTCTCCTCTACGTACTCGGGGCTTGCAAGGATGCCGGTCTTCTCGTTCAGTTCGATCCCGGTGGGCTGCCCGAGGCCGAAACTGGTCATATAATCGTCGATCTTCTCGATGGTGAGCCGTCTGCCCACCTCGTAGAAGAAATAGTTGCATGACACCTGGATCGCGTCCGTGACGTTGACCCATCCGTGGGTCTCCTTATACATGAGGTAGATCCAGCAGCGGAACTGGAAGCCGTCGATCTCGTATACGCCCTCGTCCTTGATCTGCGTGTTCTCGTCGATGACGCCGGAGTCCAGCGCGCCCATCGCCACGCCGATCTTGAACGTGGAGCCGGGCTGGAAGGTCCCTTCCAGCGCCCGGTTGTACATGGGAGCAAGCTCGTCCTTCAGAAGATACGGCAAATCGTCGTCAAAAGTGGCGAGACTGTACGTGGGACAGGACGCCAGAGCCAGCACCTCGCCCGTTTTGGCGGAGATCGCCGACAGGGCGCCGGAGTTGCAGTCCTCTCCGGTGTGGGTGCCCTCCCCGGCGGATTCGTTACGTATCCACTCCACGTTGTCCACAAGGGCATCCTCCGCCGCCATCTGCATGCCGATGTCGATGGTGAGATAAACGTCGCTGCCCGCCACGGGCTCCTTCGTCACCTCGGAATCGATCACGTTGCCGGAGGAGTCCTCCGTGATGAGGATCTCCCCGTCGGTGCCGTGGAGGTACTTTTCAAAGGCAAGCTCCGCCCCGGAGATACCCACCACAGCGTCGAGAGGATATCCCTCCTCGGTGTAGTATTCCAGATCCTCCGCCTGGATTTTGCCGGTCCTGCCGAGGATGTGGGAGGCGTACCCGGGGTAGTGGTATATCCTCTTGAAATTCTGATACGTGGTCACGCCGGAGAGTTGACTCTCCTTCAGGGCGGAGATAAGCTCCACGTCCACTCCCTCCACGATGGGATAAGGGCTGACGGCGGAGAAATCGGACAGCTCCATATCGAGGCGGTATCTGAGCAGCAACGCCGAGTCGGTGAGACTGTATTTATACACTCCGTCCTCGTCGACGATCTTGTACCGGGCGAGGAACTTCCGCGCCGCTTCGTCCGCGGTATACCCGTCCTTGACGCCGATCGCCCCGGAGAGTTCGACGAATCTGTCGTATCTGACGGAATCCGAAAAATCGGGGACGTAGTCGAATTTCAGCACCCCCGCGTCGGAGACCTCGACGGAAAACGGCTCGTACTGGGGCTGGATCACCGATTCGCCGAAGCCGTGGCGTTCCGCCGTGCGGATCGTCGTGAGGATGGTCTCGTTCCATCCGTCGGAGGACACCGGGAAGGTGGAATACTCGAACCGTATATCACGGGAGAATTCGTTGGTGACCAGCGGCTTTCCGTTGCGGTCGTAGATCTCACCGCGCATCGCCTGGACCTTCACGGTGCGCTGGTGGTATTTGATGGGGGTCGCCATGGTGTAGTAGTCCTGACCCGAAACCTGAAGGTTGACGAGCATGAAAACGTAGATAAGCGCCGGGATCACGAACAGCGCGCCCAGCAATATGTATCTCACTATTCCGCTTTTCTTCCGCTCCACGGCCCGTCCTCCTTTCGCAGGTTTTCTCCGTTATGTATCGCGGGGCAGCCCCCGCGGGGTCATCTTTTCTTTCTCCGTCCCATCCGGCAGAACATACCTTTCACGGCCGCCGCGGCGCCGATCACGGCGACGACGGCGATCACGAGGGCGATACAGAGGGAAAATTCGACCTCCATATCATCGTGCCACAGGGTCTTGTCCGGCGCGCTCTTGCGGTAGTACTCGTCTCTGACGGAGATGTTTTTCCTGACCATCAGCCAGTCGCCCCGGCTCGCTTTTCCGAGAAGGGCGGCGGCTTTCTTTTTCATTTTTGCGAGATCCATTTTCAGTTTCTCCTTTTGTCGGACTGAAGGGACTCCACGCAGTTATTTTACCACATCGGCGCGATAATATCAATCTTTTGGAGTGTAAATTGTTGGAGAGGCGCCTCCCGGCGAAAAAAAGAGGCGCGGACGCCGCGTTTTTCGGCCCTTTTTCGTTGCAAAAAGCGAGGGTTTGTGGTAGAATAGATAAGAATGGGATAGTGTTTATGTTTTACGGCGGCGACTGCGGTCACAGGGCGACTCGGCGGCCGCTCCGCTCCCGTATTTCAAGCATTGAATGAAAGGTTTGTTTTTGAAATGAGCAAAAAAGAAAAGAATAACGTTTGTCCGCGGCTCGGAAAGGTAGGCGGCCAGGCGGTGCTGGAAGGCGTGATGATGCGCTCCGGCGACAAATGGTGTCTCGCGGTCCGCGAGGACGAGGGCGGCATCGCCGTCCGCGACGGGGAGTACGTCTCCCTGAGAAAGAAGCACAAATTCTGCAATATCCCCATAATCCGGGGCGTGATAAATTTCGTGGAGATGCTGAAGCTGAGCATGGATATGCTCACCGCGTCCGCGGAGATGATCGGCATCGAGGCGGAGGAATTCGAATCGAAGTTTGACAAATGGGTCAGCGAAAAGTTCGGCGACAAGCTGATGAAGGGCGTCATGGCCGTCGCCACGGTGCTCGGCGTGGTGCTCAGCGTGGGGCTGTTCATCCTGCTGCCCACCTTCGTCACGCGCCTTTGCCTCGGCAAGGGCGACGGCACGTTCCAGCCGATCCGCGCGCTCATCGAAGGCGTGCTGAAGATCGGTATCTTCGTGCTCTACATCTTCCTCGTGGGCCTTATGCCCGACATAAAGAGGACGTTCCGGTACCACGGCGCGGAGCACAAATCCGTGGCGTGCTATGAGAAGGGGCTGGAGCTCACTCCGGAGAACGCCGCCACCTGCACCAGATTCCATCCCCGGTGCGGCACAAGCTTCATCTTCGTGATGCTGATCCTGTCGATAATCATATCGGCGTTCATACCCTTCACCAACACCTGGCTCCGCAGCGCGGTGAAGTTTCTGCTCCTGCCTATCACGGTGGGGCTGGGGTTCGAGTTCATCATGTACGCAGGCCGTCACGACAACGTGCTGACGAAGATACTGTCGGCTCCGGGGCTCTGGATGCAGCGGCTCACCACGAAGAACCCGGACGAGAGCCAGCTTGAGATCGCCATCACCGCCCTGAAGGGCGCCATACCCGACGAGTTCGGCCCCCTTGAGGGGGTTCACCGGGACGGCGACACCGATACCGATACCGAAAACGAAGACGCCGTGCCCCCGGTCCTTGACCCGGAGGATCTATCGGCGCCCGCAGATACCGAAAATGACTCTGAGGGAGATAACTGACCGTCTCCGTGCCGCCGGCGTTCCCGACGCGGGTTTTGACGGGCTGATCCTCGCCTCCTTTTTCACGGGACGTTCCCGCGCCTCGCTGATGGCGGACCGGGACGCGGATCTCATCTCGCCGGAGCTTCAGCTCGCGGTGGCGCGGAGGGAGAGGCGCGAGCCGCTCCAGTACATCGTCGGCGAGTGGGAGTTCATGGGTCTTCCCTTCGAGGTGGGACCCGCCTGCCTCATCCCGAGGCAGGACACGGAGCTTCTGTGCCGGGTCGCGATCGATCTTCTTCCGGCCGGCGGCAGGATGCTCGATATGTGCACCGGAAGCGGCTGCGTCGCCGTTGCGGCGGCGGTACTGCGGCCGGACGCGCGGGTCTCGGCGGCCGACAAATACCGGGACGCCCTTGACGCGGCGAAACTGAACTGCGAAAAAAACAGCGTTGCGGACCGGGTGGAGCTGTTCGTCCACGACGTGACGGAGCCCCTCCCCGCCGACTTGGGACTTTTCGACGTGATCGCGTCGAATCCGCCGTATATCCCGGCGGACGAATTTAAAAAACTCGAACCGGAGCTGTCCTTCGAGCCGCGCTTCGCGCTGACCGACGGAGGCGACGGACTTTCCCTCATCAAAGCGGTTTTTGAGAACTGCTCGCCCGCCCTGACGGAGAACGGCTCCATAGCGGTGGAGCACGGCGCGGATCAGGGAGAAGCGGTGCGTCGTATCGCCCTTGAAGCGGGGCTTGTCCCCCGGACCCTGCGCGACCTCGAAGGACGGGAGCGCGTGACCGCTGCGGCAAAAAAGTAAAACCGAAAGGAAACGGACCGAAATGGAAAGAAAGATCATATTCTTCGACACCACGCTCCGGGACGGGGAGCAGACTCCCGGGGTCCATCTCAGCGTCAAACAGAAGGCGGACGTCGCCCGCGCTCTTGAAAAGCTGGGCGTGGACGTGATCGAGGCGGGCTTCCCCGCGTCGTCATCCGGAGACTTCGAGGCCGTTTCCACAATTTCTGCAAACGTAAAAAACGCGACCGTGTGCGCCCTTGCCCGGGCGTGCGAGGCGGACGTGGACGCGGCGGCTGAGGCCCTCCGCGGCGCCGTCCGGCCGAGGATCCACGTTTTCATCGCCACAAGCGACATACACCTTGAAAAGAAGCTCGGCATGACGAGAGACGAAGCTCTCGCCGCCGTCGGGAAAACCGTAAGCTACGCCGCGTCGAAGGGGGCGGAGGTACAGTTCTCCGCCGAGGACGCAACAAGATCCGACCGCGGTTTTCTCGCCGAAGTGCTGAGAGCCGCCGTCCGCTCGGGCGCGAAAATAATAAACATACCCGACACGGTGGGATACACCACGCCGGAGGAATTCTCCGATCTGTTCCGTTATCTGAAGGATACGGTACCGGAGCTCCGCGACGTCACCATGAGCGCCCACTGTCACGACGATCTCGGGCTCGCCGTGTCCAATTCCCTCTCCGCGGTCATGGCCGGAGCGGATCAGGTGGAATGTACGGTGAACGGCATCGGCGAGCGCGCCGGGAACGCCGCGCTGGAGGAGATAGCCATGATCCTGTCGGTGCGCGGAGCCGGACTCGGGCTGACTCACGGGCTGAATACGAAAGAGATCATACCGACGAGCCGCATGATATCCGATATAACGGGGATCCATCCGTCCCCCAACAAAGCCGTGGTGGGCGCCAACGCGTTCACCCACGAGAGCGGCATCCACCAGCACGGCATCATCCGTGACCGGGAGACCTACGAGATAATAGACCCACGGGACGTGGGACTCAACGAGAGCACCATCACGCTGGGCAAGCTTTCCGGCAGACACGCCTTCGCGGAGCGCGCCGCCCTTCTGGGGTACGCGCTGAACGACGAGGCGATAAAGGCCGCGTTCCAGCGATTCAAAGAGATCGCGGATAAAAAAGAGACCATGACCGACGAGGACGTCCGCGCCATCATCAGCGAGTATCTGGACGGGCTGGAGGGCAAATTCCGGATCGGGTCGTTCCAGATCCAGTCCGGCAACAAGATCAAGGCCATGGCGCTCATTACCCTATCCTCCGCGGACGGGGAGATCACGGAGGCCGCCCCGGGCGACGGCCCGGTGGACGCCAGCTTCAACGCCATCAACAAGATCGCAGAGCCGTTTATGAAGTCGGACGGCGTGGCGCTGGTATCCTACGGAATCACCGCCGTGACCGAGGGCACCGACGCTCTCGGCGAGGCGAAGGTCAAGATCCGCGCCGGCGGCGCACTCTACACCGGGCGCGGCGTCTCGACGGATATCATAAAGGCGTCCATCAAGGCGTATCTCAACGCCGTGAACAAGCGCATATCCGCGGCGGAAAGCGCATCGGAGTAAAAACACCCGGAGGAAAGTGAAGTGAAAATAGAAATACTCGACACCACGCTCCGGGACGGAACTCAGGGAGCCGGCGTTTCGTTCTCTCCGGAGGACAGGATAAACGTCATTCGCGCTCTCGACGCCCTCGGAATATCATATATCGAGGCGGGCATGGTCACGGACGACGCCGGGCGGGAGTTTTTTGACTCGCTGCGCGACGTGAGAACGGAGAGCGCGAAGCTCTGCGTCTTCTCTCCCACCGCCCACCCCGGCGTGGCGGCTGAAAAAAGCGACCTTCTGGCAGGAGCGGCGGCGGCGCCGGTGCCCTGCGCCGTTCTCTACGGAAAAAGCTCGCTGTACCAGGTACGCGAGGTGCTGAGGACCACGCCGGAGGAAAATCTCCGGATGATCCGGGACTCGATAAGATTCCTCAGATCGGCGGGAAAGGAAGTCCTGTTCGACGCGGAACACTTTTTCGACGGCTACGGCGACGGACCGGACTACGTTCTGTCCGTGGTGGACGCAGCTCTTGAGGCGGGCGCGTCGCGGGTGATCCTCTGCGACACCAACGGCGGGATGCTCCCTGACGTGATCGGCATGACCGTGGAGCGGGTGGTCCGCTCCTTCCCCGATATCGGCATCCACTGCCACAACGACATGGGGATGGCGGTCTCCGGCTCCGTCTCCGCGGTGCTGGCGGGGGCGCGGCAGGTCCAGGGTACCGTCTCCGGCATCGGAGAGAGGTGCGGCAACGCCAACCTCAACACGCTGATCCCGCTCCTTCAGCTGAAGCTCGGTTTCGACTGCGTGGGCGACAGACTGCGGACGCTGACCCCCACGGTGAAATACATAAACGAGATCGCCAACCTCACCTTCGACGAGACCGAACCCTTCGTGGGGGCGTACGCCTTCACACACAAGGCGGGGACTCACATCGACGGAGTGAAAAAGGACCCCCGCACCTTCGAGCACGTGGATCCGGAGTCCGTGGGCAATCTGAGGAACACCGTGATCAGCGAGCTGTCCGGCCGCGCGGCGGTGATGGACAAGATCGCCGATCTCACGGGGAGAAAATACGACTCCGCCGGCAAGGAGGACCCCCGGATCCTCGAGGCGATACAGGCCCTGAGGAAAAAAGAAAAGAACGGCTACGTCTACGAGCAGGCGGAGGGGTCGCTGGCGCTGATGATCGACCGCGTCATGGGAGAGGACGTCTCCCACTTCGATCTGCTGGAGTTCAAGGTCATAGCGGAGGACTCGAAACGGGCGGAGGAAGACGGCGAGGTCATGAAGAGCTCCGCCATGATAAAGATATCCGTTGACGGCAGCGACGAGATCGCCGCCGCCGAAGGAAACGGTCCCGTCAACGCCATGGACCGCGCTCTGCGCCGCGCGCTGACGAGGTTCTACCCGGAAGTGAGCAAAATGAAACTGACGGACTACCGCGTGCGCGTCATCGACTCCGGCGCCACCGCGTCGTCGGTCAGAGTTCTCATAGAATCGACGGACGGCGTGTCCGTCTGGCGCACGGTGGGCGTCTCCACCGACATAATCAACGCAAGCTGGCAGGCGCTGAGGGACTCCGTTGAATATATGCTCTCTCACGTTTCACAAAAAAGCTGAAAAGAAAGGCGATGATCTATCATCATGGGAAAATTGAGTCTCGGAATACTGTTCGGCGGTAAGTCGTCGGAATATGAGGTGTCGCTGTCGTCAGCGTACGCCCTTCTGTCAAACGTGGATCGGGAGAAATACGACGTTCTCACGATAGGTATAACAAAGGACGGAAAGTGGTATCTTTTTGAGGGAGATATCGAAAAGATACGCGACGGATCGTGGTACTGTTCCGACGTGTCGGAGGTGTTTTTCGCCCCCACCTACGGAAAAAAGGTGATGGGCGTTCTCCGCGAGGGCGGAAAGATCGAAAAACTGACGCTGGACGTGGTTTTCCCCGTCCTGCACGGCAGGTTCGGCGAGGACGGACGGGTCCAGGGGCTCCTCTCCGTCGCCGGGATCCCCGCCGTGGGCTGCGGCTGCACCGCCGCCGCCGTCTGTATGGATAAGGCGCTGACGAAAACCGTCGTCGGGGCAGCGAACATTGTCCGCCAGGCAAAGGCCGTCGTCGCTCTCTCCGGAGACGATACCGAGGCGCTCCGCCGCCGGGCGGAACATGAGATCGGATACCCCATGTTCGTGAAACCGGCGTCCTCCGGATCCTCCGTGGGATGCTCCAAGGTGAAGGACGGCTCGGCCTTTGACAAGGCGGTAAACTCCGCCTTCGCCGAAGATGAAAAGATACTTATCGAGGAGTGTATCACCGGCCGCGAGATCGAGGTCGCCGTTCTCGAAGAGGGCGGACGGCTCACCGTGTCGGTGCCCGCCGAGATCGACGTAGGAAGCAGCGAATTCTACGACTACGAGACGAAGTACGTCAGCGACGAGTCGTCATTCTACATCCCTGCGAGGATCGACGAGGAGGCGCAGAAAAACGCCTCCGCCACCGCCGCGAAGATCTTTACCGCTCTCGGATGCCGCGGATTGTCCCGGGTGGACTTCTTCTATACGGCGGAGGGAGAGTTGATCTTCAACGAGATCAACACTCTGCCGGGGTTCACACCCATTTCCATGTACCCGAAGCTGATGGGTCACACCGGGATCGGTTATTCCGAGCTCATCGACCGGTTGATCGCATCTGCGCTGAAATGATCATTTTTTCTGAAACAGAAAGGAATACGAAAATGGAAACAAGAGTCGCGCTTATAGGCATCATCGTCGGCGACAGGAGGTCCGCCGACAGTCTGAACGATATCCTCCATGAATACGGGGACTACATCATAGGAAGAATGGGGATCCCTTACAGAGAAAAAGGGATCAACGTGATCAGCATCGCCGTGGACGCGCCCCAGGACGTGATCTCCGCCCTCTCCGGCAAGATCGGCAAGCTGGACGACGTTACCTGCAAGACGTCGTTTGCGACGTACGAATGAACAGCGACAAAGCTCCCGCGGACGCTTCCGGCGCCCGCGGGAGTTTTTTTATTTATCAGCTTTCGAGATATCTCATGAGTATCGTCGCGACCTGCGCGCGCGTCGCGTTGCCGCGGGGATCGAGAAGGTTGACGTTGCCCGATTTCACACCGGAGATCAGCCCCTCGGCGACCGCCCACGACATGGCGGTCTTCGCGTAGCTGTGGACCTTGCCGCCGTCAGGGAATCCGGAAAGATCCGCTCTGCCCGAGACGTCGCCGCCCTTGAACTCGGTGTATCTGTACATGATCGCCGCGATCTGCTCCCGGGTCAGCGGCGCCGTCGGATCAAAGGTCGTGGCGTTAATCCCGTTGACGATATTGTTGCTGTACGCCCACGCAACCGCCTTCTTGTACCATTTCGCCTTGAGATCGGTGAACGGAACGCTCACGCTGACCTCGGGCTCGCCCTCCATGCGCCACAGGACGGTGACCAGCATCGCCCGGTTCATGGGGTCGTTCGGCGCGAATTTGCCGTTGCCCACGCCGTCCATCAGCTTGTTGTTGTAAACGAAATCCACGGCCTTCTTGAACCAGGATTTCGCCTTGACGTCGGTAAAGACCGTCGACGTGTCCACGCCGGGCTGTACCGGGACGGCTTCCGTCCTCGTCTCGCCGCAGCGGCGGCAGGTGAAGGTTTTGACTCCCTCCGCCGTCGCGGTCGCCGGAGTCGTGACGACGCCGTCGTCCCAGTCGTGGCCGAGGGCGTCGACGTAGGTGTCGACGTAGCTGTCGCCGCACGAGCAGGTGTGAGTCGTATAGCCCCGCTCAGTGCAGGTAGGATCGGTGACCGCGGCTTCATACGAATGAACATGTGATGATTCGAAGGTAACGGCAACGCCGTCAACGGCCCCCGAGGTCACCTCCACGCCATCGCCGAGGATGATATGCTGATCCACGTCGGTCAAAAAGTTTTCGCTGAACGCGGCGTCCTGACCTTCGATCGCCAGCTTGCCTCCGGTAACGTAGACGGTGCTGCCGTCGGTGTCGGAGACGACGCCGATCTTGCCCTTCAACGTAACGGAGCCGCTGCTGACGAGAACTGAGGATGATTCAAGATCGTTGCCCAGCAATATTCCCGCGCCGCTGGCGCTCTCGGCGTAGACCTCGCTCCTGTCGAACACGGCGGAACCGCTATTGACCACAAAGCCGGAAAACTGAGTGGAACAACTCACGTTCAGTTTGCTGTCCTTGACGTTAAGCGCACGATTCGCCCAGACTCCCGTCGCGACCGAGTGGATCTCGATCTCGACGCCCTCTAACGTGAGGTTCCCGGTGCAGTAGAAGCCGTAGCCGTACCACGGCTCACTCTCGGTGATCGTCAGTTTGCCGTCGCCCTTGACGGTGATATCGTGGGAAACCAGGTTGTATTCCTCATCCATATCGTAGCTTCCGATACCGTCGCCGCCGGTCTCGGTGATGGTGCAGTCGCCGTTGACGATGATCGTCAGCTCCTCGTCAAGGAAAGAGAGGACGCCCGTGCCGAGCTGATCCATTTCGTACCCCTTGGTGATCTGCGCGTTGTCGAGAGTGAGAGTAGTCGTGGCGGGATCGAAGGTCGCGGTCCCCTCTCCGCACTGTACGGTGAGGTGATCGTCTGTAAACTGCTCGTTGTTGACCCAGAGCTTATAGATCCCGTCGTCGGCCGGATCGTCCTCGCCGTCGGCAAGAGCTGTACCGACTGTCACGAACAGCACGAGTATCATCGCGAGAGCGAGGATCAGGGACAGCGTTTTCTTGAGTTTCATCTGAGAAGTCTCCTTTTCGTTTTAATGATGTCGTATATCGTTTTCCCTGCGCGGAAGTATTTCCGCGCTTTTTTCAAAAGTTTTGAAGGGTGCGGGGGACTTTTTCAAAAGTCCCCCCCGCGTCAGATCAATATCTTCCCATTTTCTCGAACGGGATATAGAAGAAGTCCACGCCTTCTTTCAGGCGGTAGTCCCCCTTGGCGGGATTCACGAAGAACGGATTCTCCTTGTCGGAGTAGACCTCGTTGTCGTAGACCTCGCCGTAATCCTTGATCTCCTGCGCCACGTTGTATCCCCGGTCTATAAAGGCGTTGTTGTGAATGCTGTCCCAGGGACAGAAAATACTCGTGTAGACGTAGGGATTCTCCACGTCGGGTTCAAAGGCGTAGAGTGACGGGAAAGTCGCCTTCCAGATCTCGTAACCCTCCTCGCCCTCGTTGACGCGGTTGTTGTAATACCTGTTGTAGAGATCCTCCCAGCCGGTACCGTCGGGAAGGAGACCGTCTTTCACCTTGCCGTCCTCGAAGAATCCGAAGCCGTTGGTATTGAAATTGCTGTAGATGAAGGCGTTATCGTACACGAACTGGTCCCGGGCGTTGTGCAGCATGATGCCGCATCCGCCGTTTCTGTAGAACAGATTTCCGTAGATGTACTGATCCTGAGTAAAGTCGTCCATGTAGAGGCCATAGGTCGCGCCGTTCATGGCGTTCATCTCAAGGAACATATTATATCTTATGGTGTTGTGGCGGGCGCCGCTGATGGCGTTCCAGGTGTAGATGACGCCGAAGTCCTGAGTGGACGTCATCATGTTGTCGAAGATGTTGTACTCGATCTCGCTCAGCATCCCGAGGTTGATAGCCCCGTTGGGACTGTTTCTGAAAATATTGTGGGAGATCTTCGTACCGATGGCGCCGTCCGCGATGGCCTGATTGTTGAAGATCTTCGAGAGGCCGTAGTCGTGGATATAGTTGTTGTCGATCACGACGTGATTGGATTCCAGCGTCGTTTTATGATTCGTCAGTCCGAGCTGGATGCAGTGGCCTATGAACTTGGAGAATTCACATCCCTGTACAGTGAAATGATCGGAGGCGCCTCTCGCGGCAACAGGTTCATAGACTCCTCTTACAGCGCATCTGTCGATGGTGACGTGTTCTGAGTTTCTGACGTCGATCGCCGTGGAGTCGCGGCTGTTCTCAAACGTCAGTCCCACGATGGAGACGTAGTCCGCGTCATTCAGATCGAGGAAGTTTCCGCCGAGTCCGATATTGTATTCGTCGCAGGGATCGTAAACGTATATCGTGTTGATATCCGGATCGTACCAGTATTCTCCCGCGGCGTCGAGGAAGTCGGGGGAATTCTCGAAAAATATCTCGTCAAGCATCATCTGCGGCGTGCGGATGCCGACCCTCGCGAAATCGTCAGGCAGGCGGGTATCGTCGATGGTGAGGACGTGGGTGCTCTTGTCGTAGTCCTTCACGTAGAACGAGTCTACCCTCCAGCCGTACATGATATACCCGGTCATTTTCATGTCCTTGAAGTAGCTCGCCTTGTCCAGGATCCTCGAGGAGAGGGGCGGGAGGATGGTGACCGTCATCCCGAAGTAGTTCGACACGTCTTCGGGAAGCTGCATCAGGTTTTTCATGTAATCGTCGACGCCTTCTCCGTATTTGTTGGGAGTCCGCGCTTCCCAGGCGGGACCGTTGTCTCCGAAGATGGCGAGGCCGTCCGGCATTCCGTCCGGGAAGTATCCGTCAAGGTTCAGCTTCATGATGCCGTCCTGCGCGACGGCGGGGAACCGGGACTTCTCGTCCTCCGACAAGGGTTCGAATTCATCTTTCTTCAGCGTCACGCCGTTGTTGAAGACCACGTCGCCGTCGCCGTATTTGCAGTAGCGGATCGGCGCCGCCTCGGTGCCGCCGTCCTCGGCGGTGAGCGTCAGAGAATCGAGCGCGCCGTAATCGCCTGCTTTGAACGCCACGACGATCTCGCCGTCCGCAGTCGCCTTTTTTTCGCGGACGAGGTCGCGGGCGCGCTCAAAAGTCTTCACGGGCGCATCGAGCGTACCGGGGCCCGAGTCGTCGCCGTCCG
>JAFWWR010000360.1 GCA_017518025.1 Clostridia bacterium | reverse complement strand
GAGGAAGCGGAACGGCGCGGCGGTGAGATCGTCGTCACGCCTCCGAAGAGAGGCAAAAAGATAAAAAAGGCCCTGGCGGAGAGGATCCTTTCCTCGGATCGGGAGATCGCGATCCTGGGGCCGTTTTTCGGGAACGCCGTGCCCCGGGGGCTGGTCTTCCCGGACGGAGAGGCCGTCCCGGACGCCCCGGCAAGTCTCAAAAGACCCGGGTCGAAGCAGGCGAGGAAATCGAAGCAGGCGATTCCGGAGGATCGTGCGGAGGAATGCGCGGAACGGGAGGTCTTCGCCTGCGAGGACGCCTTGGCTTTTCCCTCGTACGCCACCGGGCAGAGCGCAGTAAACGGCGATATCGACCGGCTGCTGGGGCAGATCGACGAGTCCTTCTCCGAGATGCTCCTGCGGAAGATCGACGAGGCGGGGATAAAGGACTCCGAGTGCTACAAGCGAGCGAACGTGGACAGAAAGCTGTTCTCGAAGATCAGGAGCGACCGTCTCTACCGTCCAAGCAAGAACACGGCGCTGGCCTTCGCGGTGGCGCTGAAGCTCACGCCGGACGAGGCGCGGGAGCTGCTGATGAAGGCGGGCTTCGCCCTGTCAAAGAGCAGTAAAACGGACATCATCGTGGAATATTTCATCTCCCGGGGGATATTCGATATTTTCGAGATAAACGAGACGCTTTTCGCTTTCGATCAGCCGATCCTGGGCTCGGCTTAAAATGTCGCTTTGCAGGCGACCTTTCGTTACGGAAAAAGCGGTATAATGGCGGCGCAAACAAAAAAGCGCCGCCTTTTTGCGGCACGAAAGGAGAAAAAAATGAAAAAAGCGGAAGAAAAGAGAAACAACATCACGGAGGCGGTCTTCATCCTCGACAGAAGCGGCTCCATGGGAGGACTCGAGAACGACACCATCGGCGGGTTCAACTCCATGATCGAGAAGCAGAAGAAGCAGGAGGGCGAGGCCTACGTCACGACGGTCCTGTTCTACGGAGACGTGGAGACCCTCCACGACCGGATCCCGGTCACGGAGGTCGCCCCGCTTACGGAAAAGGACTACTACGTCCGCGGGTGCACCGCCCTGCTCGACGCCATCGGTATGACGGTGGAGCACATCGAGAAGGTCCACAGATACCAGAGGCGCGAGGACGTGCCGGAGAGCACGGTGTTCGTCATCACCACGGACGGGCTGGAGAACGCCAGCCGCAAATTCGACTCCGCCACGGTAAAGAAGCTGATCGAGAAGAAAAAGGCGGACGGATGGGAGTTCCTCTTCATCGGAGCGAACATCGACGCGGTGGAGACGGCGGCGAAGGTGGGCATCGGCGCGGACCGCGCCGTGAACTACCACGCGGACGCCTGTGGCACGGCGGTGCTGTTCGATACGGTATCGGAGGCCATCGAAGACGTGCGGTCCCGCAGGCCCCTGAAGGCGTCCTGGGGCAAAAAGATCACAGCAGACTACAACAGGAGAAAGTAAGACGGCATAAAAGACCCCCCGGCGTGAGGTACATCGCCGGGGGATCTTTATATCAGTCGGGTCCGACCGCGCCTTTTTGCAAAGCGCATGGGTTATTGTTTGGATACGGGTTTTTTATAAGTCACAGAGGAAGTTATACCCGAACAAAAGGGCGCGGGTCAGAGCAGCCCGACCGCTCGAGCGCTTGTGGACTTATCCGAGGATAAAGTCGTTGGGATCGAATCCGAGCTTCTCGCAAAGATCGTACACGATTGCCTTAAGCGCTGCCATATACTCGGCCTTTGCCTCGGGAGTGTCGCCCGGGATGACGTCCGGATCAATCAGGTCGTTCAGAACCTGAGTTGCAAACTGCGCAAAAGCGCTGTCCGGATTGTGAGTATATGCGTGGATCGCGCCGACGGGATCGTCGATAACGGACTGGATCGCGCTCTGGAGAGCCGCGATGTAGGCCGCGTC
>JAFWWR010000359.1 GCA_017518025.1 Clostridia bacterium | reverse complement strand
CCTGGGCGAGGTATTCGGGATTACCGCAGAGCCGCGCCTGATCCTCAAAGGTGCGGACGAACTCGTCGCCGATGATCTTCCTCTTTTTCTCCGGATCGGTGACGCCCCGGAGCCGCGTGAGAAAACGCTCTTCCGCGTCAACGTATACGAAGTTCAGTTGTCTGTTCTCAAAGGCGGCTCGCACGGCGGCCGTCTCGTTTTTTCTCATGAGGCCGTGATCGATATAGATGCACGTGAGCCGCTCGCCCACCGCCTCGGACAGAAGCGCCGCGCAGACCGACGAGTCCACTCCGCCGGAGAGCCCCAGCAGGATCCTGCCGTCGCCCACGCGCTCCCGCACCGCTTTGATCTGCGTCGCGAGGTAGTCGTCCATCGTATAGTCCCCCGCCGCGCCGCATACGCGGAACAGGAAGTTCTTTATTATCTCGGTACCCCGCGGAGTGGTCTCCACCTCCGGGTGGAACTGGACTCCGTAGAGTTTCTTTTCTTCGTTCATGAACGACGCCGCGGGGCAGGACGCGGTGTGCGCCGTGATCCGGAATCCCTCCGGCAGCTCTGTTACGAGATCGGTGTGGCTCATGAGCGCCTCTTCGTCCTCGCGGAGTCCCGCGAACAGGGGAGAGGACGTGTCAAGCTTCACCGGCAGCTTGCCGTACTCGCTCTTGTCAGCGGGGGAGACCACGCCACCCTCAAGATGGCACATGAGCTGCATCCCGTAGCAGATGCCGAGAACGGGTATCCCCATCTGAAGCACCTTTCTGTCACAGGCGGGCGCGCCGTCGAGATAGACGCTGTTCGGCCCTCCCGTGAAGATGATCCCGACGGGATCGAGCTTTTCGATCTCGTCGATCGGGGTGTCTCCCGGTTTGATCAGCGAGAAAACGCCGCACTCTCTCACGCGCCGCGCGATCAATTCTTTATACTGCCCTCCGAAATCGAGGATAAGTACCTTCTGACAGTTCAGTTCAACAGCCATTTTTCCATTTCCGCCCCGTTTGTTTATTATTATATAATTTTATTATACTTCACGCGTCCGTGTCAAGAGAAACGGGTAGTTCGGAGTCGATTTTTTTCGGATTTTACCGTTTTTTATCACTCCGGGGGGTGAAATTGCAAAAATTCACATTATTTTAACAAAAGAAATCGCAAATCTTATTGACAGAACGGCAAAACAGTGGTAAATTATTATAGAAATTAGCACTCGGACACTTCAAGTGCTAAAAACCGATCGATTCGACCGAAAAAGCCGATCAAAGGAGGCGGGAGGATTGAATACGGAAGATAACAAACCGGGAAGGGAACTGAGCGAGCGCAAAAAGCAGATCCTCAAGGCAATCATCGATGCTTACATCAGGTTCGGCGAGCCGGTGGGAAGCAAGTACCTCACCACCGAGGGCCACTTGACCTGCTCGTCCGCCACGGTGCGGAACGAGATGGCGGAGCTTGAGGCGATGGGCTATCTCGAACAGCCCCACACCTCCGCCGGACGGGTGCCGTCCGAGGCGGGGTACAGACTGTACGTCGACTCGCTTATCGACAAATACCGGCTGACCGAGAGGGAGATCGAGGAACTCAAATCGAATCTCCACAAGAAGCAGGCTGAGCTGGACGCGATGCTCGACACCGCCATACGGCTCGCCTCCACCATGACGGACTACACGGCGCTGGCGGCAAAGCCGCGGCGACGGCGGGTCACCGTGTCGCGGTTCGAGATCCTGCGGGTCGACGAGCGCACGCTCATTCTCGTCATGCTCATCGGGAACATCGTCAAATCGCGGCAGATCCGGACGCGAACTCCGGTGCCCGACGAGGCGGTGCCGCGCCTCTCGAACGTGCTCAACGCCAAGCTGTCCGGCCTTACGGCGTCGGAGATGACGCTGCCGATCATGATGGAGATCGAGCGCGACATGGGCGAGTACGAATATCTGGTCGCGCCGGTGGTCAAGGGTATCTGCGAGACGGTCTCGGCGTTCGACGGCGGCGAGCTGAGGGTGGACGGGATCAACAGACTCCTCTCATACCCCGAGGTCTACGGCGGCGACAGACTGAGGCAGATGCTGGATCTGTTCGAGTCGAAGAAGGATCTGCTGGACGTCTTCTCCGAGGCGGAACTCGACCATGACGACCGGAACGTCCGCATCTACATCGGACGCGAGAACCAGGTCAAGACCATGGAAAACTCGACCCTGGTCTACAAGCCCATCAAACGGGGAAACAATCTCATCGGCGCCATCGGGATAATCGGTCCCACAAGGATGAATTACTCCCGGGTCATCGCCATGATCGACCACCTGTCGAACGGTGTTTCGAATCTGATCGAGGACGGCGATGAGGAAGAATGACAACGAGTTCGAAAAAAGACGGAGATGATAAAATGGAAGAAAAAGATCCCGTGACCGAGGCGGAAAAAGAGGGTGCGCCCGCAGAGGAGGCCCCCGCTGAGGAAAAGGAAAAGAAGGCGCGTCCGAAAGGGACCGCGGACGTCAAAAAACTGAGATCGTCACTCGATGCGGCGGAGAAAAAACTCGCCGAGGCCGAGGCGAAGATCGAAGAGACGAACGACAGGTACCTCCGGGTGCTTGCGGAGTACGATAACTTCAGGAAGCGGTCGCAGAAGGACCGCGAGCTGGCGCGCGGCGACGCGGTCACCGACACGCTGACCGGCCTGTTGCCGATCATCGACAACCTGATGTACGCGCAGAAGTACGGCGGCGCCGATCCCGATAAGTTCGCGGAAGGCGTGAAGCTGATCCTCGATTCTCTCCCCGCGACGCTCGGCAAAATGAACGTCAGCGTGTTCGGAGAGGCGGGGGAGACGTTCGACCCCAAGATCCACAACGCGGTGATGCACGTGGACGACGACAGCTACGGCGAGGGAGAGATCGTCGAGGTGCTCCAGGTGGGGTACAAGTATAAGGACAAGGTCATAAGACACGCCATGGTCAAAGTGGCGAACTGACATAAATTACGAGCCGGAAGGCGAAAGGAGTTTTTATCATGGCAAAGATCATAGGAATAGATCTCGGAACGACAAATTCATGCGTGGCGGTATACGAGGGCGGCGAGCCCACCGTCATCCCTAATCCCGAGGGGGCAAGGACGACCCCGTCCGTGGTGGCGTTCTCCAAGACCGGGGAGAGAATGGTGGGCCAGGTGGCAAAGCGCCAGGCCATCACCAATCCCGACAGAACCGTAATGAGCATCAAGAGAGAGATGGGCAGGGACTACAAAGTCACCATCGACGACAAGTCCTTCACGCCTCAGGAGATATCCGCGATGATCCTTCAGAAGCTGAAGGCGGACGCGGAAGCATATCTCGGCACCACGGTGACCAAGGCGGTCATCACCGTCCCTGCGTACTTCTCCGACGCGCAGCGTCAGGCGACGAAAGACGCGGGCAAGATCGCGGGTCTCGAGGTCCTCAGGATCATCAACGAGCCCACGGCGGCGGCTTTGGCGTACGGCATGGATAAGGAAAACGACCAGAAGATCATGATCTACGACCTGGGCGGCGGCACCTTCGACGTGTCCCTGCTGGAGATCTCCGACGGCGTATTCGAGGTCCTCGCCACCGCCGGAAACAACCGTCTCGGCGGCGACGACTTCGATAACATCATCATCGACTGGATCGCCGAGCAGTTCATGAAAGAGAACGCGGGCATCGACCTGAGAAAAGACAAGATGGCGCACCAGCGCCTGAAGGACGCGGCGGAGAAGGCGAAGATCGAGCTCTCCGGCATGGCGTCCACGAACATCAACCTGCCGTTCATCACGGCTGACGCCACGGGTCCGAAGCACTTCGACGCCACCCTGACCCGCGCCACCTTCAACGAAATGACTAAGAAGCTGGTGGAGGCCACCATGGAGCCCACAAAGCAGGTCCTTCACGATGCCGGCCTTCAGCCGTCCCAGATCGACCGCGTGCTTCTGGTGGGCGGTTCCACAAGGATCCCGGCGGTCCAGGAAGCCATCAAGAACTTCATCGGCAAGGAACCCTTCAAGGGCATCAACCCCGACGAGTGCGTCGCCATCGGCGCGGCCATCCAGGGCGGCGTCCTGGGCGGCGATCTGAAGGACCTGGTCCTTCTTGACGTCACGCCTCTGTCCCTCGGTATCGAGACTATGGGCGGCGTGTTCAACAGAGTCATCGACCGCAACACCACCATCCCGGTGAAGAAGAGCCAGATCTACTCCACCGCGGCTGACGGACAGACCTCGGTCGAGATCCACGTGCTCCAGGGCGAGCGCGACATGGCGGCGGGCAACACCACCCTCGGCAGATTCATCCTTGACGGCATCGCTCCGGCGCCCCGCGGCATCCCGCAGATCGAAGTGTCCTTCGACATCGACTCCAACGGTATCGTGAACGTGTCGGCAGTCGACAAGGGCACGGGCAAGGAGCAGCACATCACCATCACCTCCTCCACCAATATGTCGAAGGAAGACATCGACCGCGCCGTCCGCGACGCTGAGAAGTTCGCCGAAGACGACAAAAAGGCGAAGGAAAAGGTCGAGGCAAAGAACCACGCCGAGAATCTCGTCTACCAGTGCGAGAAATCGCTGTCCGACATCGGCGACAAAGCCACCGAGGACGAAAAGGCCCCGGTCCGCGCCGCAATCGACAAGCTGAAAGAGACCGTCAAGGGCGACGATATCGACGCCATCAAGGCGGACACCGAGGCGCTTGAAAAGGCGTTCTACCCTCTGGCCGAGAAACTCTATCAGAGCGCAAATCCCGGTGCGGGCGCGGGCCCCGAGGCGGGACCGGGTCCCGACGCGGGAAGCGGTCACGCAGGGAACGGCACCTTCTACAGCTCCGACTTCGAAGACAAGAGCGGCAATTGACTAAAATAAATCATCATACCCGGGGAGCGGAGGTCCACACCTTCGCTCCCTGCGGGGCGTTTTGAGGGATCGATCCCACGTTGAAAGGAAAAACCGATGGCACAGGAAAAACGGGATTATTACGAGATTCTGGGCGTTCAGAAGGACGCCTCGGAGGATGACATAAAGAAAGCGTACCGCAAGCTGGCGAAGCAGTACCATCCCGACGTGAACCCGGGAGACAAGGACGCGGAACAGAAGTTCAAGGAGATCAACGAGGCGTACGAGGTCCTCTCCGACCCCGACAAGCGGTCGAAGTACGACCGGTACGGCCACGACGCCTTCGATCCGGCGGCGGGAGCCGGCGCCGGCTTCGGCGGCTTCGGCGATTTCGGATTCGACATCTCTGACATTTTCTCCAGCTTCTTCGGAGGCGGTTCCTCCGCCAGACGGAACGGTCCCGTTCGCGGCGACGACGTGAACGTTCGGCTGACTCTGTCTTTCGAGGAGGCGGTGTTCGGCGTCAAGAAAGAAGTCAGCTACAATAAGATACAGAAGTGCTCCGAATGCGGCGGGACCGGCGCGGAAAAGGGGACCACCCCCAAGACCTGCCCGACCTGCGGCGGCAAGGGGCAGGTGAGAGTCCAGACCCGCACCCCGCTGGGTGTTATGCAATCGACTAAAACCTGCGACAACTGCCGCGGCACCGGCAAGATCGTGGAGAAGCCCTGCGCGTCCTGCAAAGGCAACGGATACGTCCGCGTATCGAAAAAGCTGGAGGTCAACATCCCCGCCGGCATCGACGACGGACAGACCATGGCGCTCCGGGGTCAGGGAAGCGACGGCAGGAACGGCGGCGGACCCGGTGATCTGAACATATACGTGAACGTCCGTCCGCACCCGATCTTCGAGAGGGAGGGCAACGATATCTACTGCGAGGTGCCGATCACCTACGCGGAGGCGACGCTCGGCGCGGAGATCGAGATACCCACCCTGGAGGGCAAGGAAAAATTCACCGTTCCCGAGGGGACCCAGACCGGGACCACGTTCACCCTCCGCCAGAAAGGCGTGAAGTACGTCAATTCGAGGAGCCGCGGAAATCTCCACTTCACCGTGAACGTGGAGGTGCCGAAAAACCTCTCCGCCGGGCAGAAGGAGCTGCTGAAAAAGTTCGCGGACTCCTGCGGCGAGAACAATTATTCGAAGAAATCAAAGCTTTTCAGAAAGCTGTTCAAATAACGGAGGCGCGTGACCCAAGTGGAAGACAACGGAAAGTGGACTCAGATAAAAGTCACGGCGAAGAGGGAACACCTCGACACCGTGTCGGCTGTCATGGAGATGATCGACAACGGCATCATGGTGGAGGACTACTCGGATATCGAGGACCTGCTTGACGGAGTTTACGGCGACCTCATCGACGAGAGTATACTGAACGCCGACAGGACCCGCGTATCCGTCTCGATCTTCCTGCCGGAGTCGAAATTCACCCCCGAGGTGGCGTCGTCCCTCTCGGCGCGGCTGAACGAGCTCGGCGTGGAGCACGAGATCGCGTGCGAGGGACTGGAGGAGAACGATTGGGCGAACTCCTGGAAGGCGTACTACCACCCCATAAGGACCGGCGAGCGTGTGGTCATAGTTCCGGTGTGGGAAGACTTCACTCCGGAGCCGGACGACGTGGTGATCCTGATGGATCCCGGCATGGCGTTTGGCACGGGGACTCACGAGACCACCCGGCTCTGCGCCGCGCTGATCGAGAAATACCTGAAGCCCGGTGACCGGATGATCGACATCGGATGCGGCTCCGGGATCCTTGCCATCTGCGCGTCGAAGCTCGGCGCCGCGGACTGTTTTGCCTGCGACATCGACCCCGAGGCGATCCGCGTGGCGCGGGAGAACGTGACGCTCAACGGCACGGACAACGTGACCTGCGAGGTTTCGGATTTGGTCCGCGACGTGATCCCGCCGACCGGCGGATTCGATCTCGCCGCGGTGAACATCGTGGCGGACGTGATCATCCGCCTGGCGCCCGATCTGGGGCGCTATCTCGCGCCGGACGGCGTCGCCGTCCTGTCGGGGATCATCGTCGAGCGCGCCGACGAGGTGACGGCGGCGATGGAGCGGAACGGATTCAAGGTGATCGACTCCATGACGGAGAACGGCTGGTTCGCCGCCGTGGTACGAAAATAAAAACTGCCTGCCAGGCAGTTTTTCGTTGACGATGAAAAAACGCAAACGGCGCGCCGTTTGCGTTTTTTTTACCGATTCTCTTCTCTGAGATAAAGCCCGCCGAAGCGGGCTTTTTTCTCAATATCTTCCTATCTTCTCGAATTCAATATCCGGGAAGTCGGCGCCCTCCCTGATCCGGTAGTCGCCGAGTGTCGGGTTCACGAAAATGGGATTCTCGGAAAGCGCGAACGCCCGGTTGTTCTCGATCGTGGCGTAATCGTTGACGTCCAGCCCGAAGGAGACGTCCTTTTGCCCGTCGTCGTTGAAGTAAACGTTCCCGCTGACGGTATTGGCAGGCGCAAGGAAGAAGAACTTTTCGCCGACGTCGGCGTAATCGAATGACATCTCCCGGAAGGTGGGACGGCGCGCCTCCAGCGCCTCCCTGTAGCCCGGGACCGTCTCGCAGTATTCGAGGACCTTTGCCCATCGCGCCTCATGGAGATTGATCGGCCAGCTGTCGTGCGCCGCCTCCCCGGCCTCCTTTATGCTTGCCGTATACGACTGGATATCCAGTTTTGAGTCCATGATATAGATATTGTCGCGAACATAATTATCGCGTCCCGCTCCCGCGAGCACTATCCGCGACTCACCGAAGAACAGGTTGTTCCTCATATCGGTGCCGCTGTCCCCGTCGTCGCAGTAGAAGGAGAAGGACCCGGCTCCCGTCGACGCGGCGACCTCGCGGAAAAGGTTGTTCTTTATGACGCAGTTGCCGTCCTGATTTCCCCAGGTGTATACGACTCCGCCATCCTCGGAATTGCGCATGGCGCCGGCAAAATCATTGTACTCGATCAGGATGTCGTAGGACGCCTGATAGGTCACGGCGCACCGGCTGCAGTCCTCGAAAATGCAGTGTGAGACGGTGCCGCCGGACGCATCAAAGAACACGACAGCGCCGTAAATATCGAGCGTCAGATTGGCGCGCGCCACCCGGCAGTTGTCGACGACGGCGTCGGTCCTGTTTACGTATCTGTCCGGCCCGCTGGCCTCGTCGTGGATCACGACGGAGGCGCCCAGCGAGAGGTCGAAATCAGAGTTTTTAATGACCGGCGCAAGGGGTTCTCCGTCGAGGGAATACTCGAACATCACCGCGAAGTGACCGGTGGAATCACGGAACGAGCAGTCGTCGATGACGATCCCCGCCGTCCGGTACGCGAAGATGAAACCGCCCGCCGCGTTCTCAAAGTCGAGCCCGCGGAAGGTAACGTATCCGACGCGGTCGAGGTCGATCATACAGCAGTATTCCTTCGCAATATGGCTGAGCCCGATCCCGGCGTAGTAATCCTCTCCGCGTATCTTTTTTTCGCCGTATCCGAGAGGGATACGGTATTCTCCCACGGGATCGTACACGTACATCACGTTCGTTTCGGGGTCTATCCAGTACTCGTGCGCCGCGTCAAGCTCGTAGGAGACGTTTGTGACGCAGAATTCGATGCCGTCCCCGTTCACGCCGTTCCAGTCGGGGCGCATTTGCCCGAATTCGGAGGTGTACCAGTCAAGTATGGAGATGACCTTGCTTTGCGGGTCATATCCGCTCACCCTGAAGGTGTCTTTTCTGTATCCGCGGATGATATATCCGTAGATCTTCATCGTCTCAAAAGCTTTTGCGTCGTACTGCTCAAATCTGCGCATAAAGACCGGGTTCGTGAGTCTGAGAGACGCGTAGTCGTTCGAAGTCGCGCCGGAAAACAGAGCGTCCGTCCCGTCGGAATATCTGTTGGGGAGGCGCGTCTCGACGCAGTGCATCTCATAGTCGAACAAAACGAACTCCTCGGGTTCCGGAACATACGGGAGGATCTCGTCAAGATCTATCCTGCGGATGCGATCCTTATTCTGCGGATTGAAATATTCTTCCTCCGCGTCGCT
>JAFWWR010000358.1 GCA_017518025.1 Clostridia bacterium | reverse complement strand
CCCGCGGCGGTTATTTTGCCGTTTTCGAAGGTCGGGAATTACTCCTCTTCCTTCTTCCTGCGGCCGAACATCATGACGATGATGCCCGCAAGAGCAAGGATGCAGAGTCCCGCCCAGATGGCAACGTGGCTGTTGTCGCCCGTGCCGGGAACGCCGTACGGATTGTAGAGAGGCTCCTCGGCGTCTCCTTCGCCGTAAAGCGGCGTATCGTCGTCGCTGAGTTCCTCATAGCCCTCGCCCGTGTTGATGACCGTCAGGCCGCTCTCGGCGTTGCCGCCGTAGGTGACCGTATAGCCCTCGGGCACGGCGTCCTCACGGACGGTGTAGACGTAGGCGTTGCCTTCCGCGTCGAGCTTTTCAAGGCCGGTCCACGTGTACTTCCAGCTGCCGGCGGCGTCGAGCGTCGCGGTGTTTTCGGTCGCCTCGCCGTTGCGCAGAAGCGTCACGGAGACGCTCGCGGGACGCATGGTGTCGTCAACGTCGTGCCAGACCTTCTCGACGGAGACGTCGACCGTCTCGGGCGGCTCGGGAGTCGGCTCTGGAGTCGGGGTCGGCTCGGGGGTCGGAGTCGGAGTGGGCTCCGGCGGCGGAGTCGGGATGTCGGGAGTCTTCTCGTAGTTGTTTATGAACGCGGTATACGCCTCAAACGTATCGTAATCCTTGGCCAGCTCGACCGTGAGAATTCTCTGGTCAGCCTTGCTCATCCGAAGCGCTTTTGAGGGTTCAAGATACTCTCTCGTGAAATAGCCCTTGAACCCTCTCGTGTCACGGTCATATCCATCAATACTCGGGTTGACCTCCGTGACCGTATATTCGCCGGCGGGCATATATCTATGTTCGTACCCCATTCCCTCTTCGGGATCACCGTTATCACGCGAACGGCTCTTTTCGACCTGCGGCTCAAGAGGAAGCAGGCCGTAGACATACCACTTGCCATCCGTCATGAAGGTCTCCGGATCATAGTGCTCCATGAATCTCTCGATCATTTCTTCCGTCAGCGGGATCATTTTGCTGAACGGAACGAAATACGGCTCGTCCCCGTCCGTGAATCCCTCGGGTCCGGTGATCTCAAAGCCGAAATCCTCACGAAGGTCCTCTTTCAGATCGTCCGGATTGATCTGCGTGAAGATATAAAGCCTGCCTGCGTTGTCCAGCGTATAGTAGTAGTTGGTGAACTCGACGGAAACATCATCACTCGGAGACCCTATCGAGAATCCTTTACCCTCCGAATCATAATCATAATAGTCGACCTCGCCGCCGAACTCCCAAAGGTAATACGATCCCACCGGCAGCGTGACGTTGACAGAGCCTTCGAAATAGGTCTCGCCTTCAGCCTGCTTAAAGGAATCGATCTCAACGATCATCGAGTTAATGACGTTGGAATTGATCTCGAACTTGACAGAATAATCTTCCGGCAGGCTGGACAGATAGTACACTTTCTTGGTGATAGTCAGCGTACCGCATTCGCTTTCAGGCGTATACTTGTTGTAGAACTTTATCTCGATGGGATGCTCCTCGTCATACCGGTCGTCGATGTAGAAATACCTCTCCGCGATGGCCGTCACGGCGCTCCTGGCGGGCTCCGCTCCGGCGCTCTTGACGACGGGTATCTCGGGGGTCGGTCCGACAACGGCCTCGTACGGGTCTATCAGCATGGTCCTTGCCGTTACGACAT
>JAFWWR010000357.1 GCA_017518025.1 Clostridia bacterium | reverse complement strand
CTTTCGGCGCGGCGGCGGGGCGGAACGCGTACTATGCCATCGGCGTATCGGTGATCCTTTTCGCCTACGCCACGGTGATCGCGCAGGTGTTCTACGGAGGCGTCGCCCTCGGCCACCTCACCCGCTCCCGCGCGGCAAAGCGGGTTTACGGCGTCTCCGCTGCTGCCGGGACGTTTTTCGGATGGGCGGCGCCGCCCGGGAGCATGTGGATCGCCGCCGATCTCATCGTCGGGGTCATGACGGTGCTGAACGTCTCTGTTCTGCTCGTCATGAGGCGCGAGATCGGAGACGAGGCGAAACGGGGACTCGGCGAAAGATAAACGGCGCGTCCGGAGTTTTCCGGACGCGCTTTTTAGTTTACTTTATTTTTTTCTGAAGTGGTATACCGTCTTTTTTCTGACGGCGGGAGGAGTCGGGAGATCCTCAGATCCCGGAGTTCCGGCGTCCATGATCTCGCCGATGTCAAACTTGATCGTCTTGCTCATGTCTCCGGCGGCGTTGTTCTTCGCCGCTCCGGCAGCCGCGCCCGCGGCGCGGGGGAGCTTTCCGGGAGTCTTGACGTCGTCGTCCGCCTTATCGCTGACCGGCTTTACGCCTTTCTTCCCGCCTTTTGCCTTCTTGCCGCCGAGGCCCTGGAAATACGCTTTGATGTCCTTGAACTTCACGATGAGGAGTATCAGCAGACCGGCAAACAGAGTTGCGACTAACAGAACCGTCAGGAACAGAACCACATTGTATTTCTTCGTTCCGGGTTTGACGGTCTTCGGGCCGTTTCCGTCTTCGGTCTCCGGCTCGGTATCGGTAACGTCGGCCGGCTCGGTATCGGGTCCCGTATCCGTCGCCGGATCGGTGGCCTCACCCGTGGCCTCGTAGATGACGGTCACCGTCACGTCACCCTCGGGCATCTCGCCCTTGATGATCTTCTGGCTTTCGTCGACTATCTTGAATCCCTTGATCTCGGGAGACTTGACCTCGTATTTCGCTTCGGGTTTCAGTTCTTCGATGTGCGGTCTCGCCTTGTCGTAGCCCCTGTCGTCCTGGTAACGGATCGTCAGGGTGTAGGTGTCCTTGCCGATGATCTCAAACTCCAGCTCGTGCTCTCCCGAGACGATCCCCAGTCCCGTGACTTTGATCTTCGCGGTGCCCGGGTCCTTGTTGTCCAGGTATTCCAGCGTGTAGTGGACGCCCTCGGTGAGCCGGATCCCCTCGAAATACACCTCCACCTCGGGAGTCTGCTCCTCGTCGTTGTAGGTCTTCGACTCCTCGTAAACGTATTTCAGATCCTCCGCCTTGATGCCCTCGGTCAGATGGCCGTTCTTGTCGAACTTTATCCCGTCGACGTTGGTGGCGCCCTTCACCATGGCGTAATCGCTTCCGAAATAATAGATCACGCCGTCTTCATAGATATAGCCCTTGCGGAGCTTGTTCTCGGACAGATAATACGAATTACCGTCGCCCATCTGGATGATCTGGCGGGTGGTGACCATGCGGCCTTCCGAGTCGTATTCACATCCGTTCGAGTCCTTGCCGTTCTTTATCATCCTGCCGTCGCCGTCGAGGCAGTAGATCCCGTCGCCGATACGGACTACGCCGCCCTGGAGGATCCTGCTGTTGACAAGATAATATGTGTCGCCGCCGATGGTGATCTTCTCGCCGGACAACTGGAGGTTGCCGTTTGAGTCGAAGGTACGGTCAAATCCGTCGATCTCGCGGATGGTGCCGCTCAGGTACCCCGGGATCGAAGCGTCATAGTAGCGTATGTAGGGAAGCTCTATCTTCCATCCGGTTGACTGGGTCGGTTCCGGAGGGGTAACGGGAGTGGTATCCGGATTCTTGGTGTAGATCACGTTCACCATGCTGTTCTGCTCGCCCATGGTGCCGGAAACCGGATTTCTGTCGGGAGTGTAGCCGTCTATCGCGGGGGGAGTAAGGGAGAACGTCTCGCCGGGCTCAACGACGAGCTGCTGCTCGGGGGAGACGGTGTTGCCGTGCTCGTCAAGGAACCTGACGGTGAGCTTGAATCCGTAAAACTCCACGAAGGGGTTGCCTCCGTTGCCCGCGGCAGTCTCCGCCGATGAAAACGGGTAGCCGACGACGGTTATATCCGACGCGATGGCGCCGTCCTCTATGGTACAGCTGCCGTTAAGCACGGTGACGGAGGCAGCGCTGCCGGGCGCGAATGCGCCGGCGGCGATGGCGTTCACCGACACGGGGACGACAACGTCGGCGTCGGAACCGGTATATCCGGTAAGCACGCCGTCCGTTATTACAAGTCCCTCCGTCGCGGCTCCGGCGGTGACGGACAGACCGGTGATAAGTATCAATAAAGCGACAAGCGCCGTGAAACACTTCTTCATATTGAGCTCATATCCCCTTTTGTGATGTATTTCTTAATTATGTTAGCATTTTTTTCTCCCGTTGTCAATAGTTTTCGCTCCGGTTCGCCTCTTTCGGCGACAAAAACCGGAATGTCCTCAGGGGCGGAACCGTATTGACTTGAGCGGGTCTTTGCTGTATACTGTAGACAACACATTTGTGATCGGACAGCAAGGAAGCAATATGGTGAAATCAGGTATTGAAGGACGTCATTCTCCCGTCGCGGGATCGGACCTAACAGTGGCGTCGGCGACGGTGATCCGCTCTGTCCTGGACGAGATGGAGAAGTCTCCGTTCCTCACCAGGGAAAAAACAGGGGCGTACCTTGTGCTGAGGTTCTACGGGATGAAAGAGGAGTACGGAATGGCTCTGTTCTTCTCGAAAAACGGGACGCTTCTGGGCGAATGCCCTCTTCAGAACGGGGAGTACGTTTTTTCGAACAAGTTTTACGATATAATCCTCGACTCCGCCTCACGGCTCGGCGCCGCGTCGTTCATTCTCGCGCACAACCACGTGACGGGAAGACCCACGCCATCTTCTGCGGACGCAGCGACCACCGCCTCGGTGGAGCGGTACTTTGAGGGGAGAGAGGTCGTTTACGCCGATCACTTCATCGTGTCCGGCGCCGACTACACGACCATGAAAACCGACGGATTCTGGAAAAAGCGATACGACGGAAAGTCGCTTGAAATAAGGTGATCCGGCTTTTATACATTTGCATAATTAAATGGGGGTGAGCACCGTGAAATACGACAGATCGGCAGATGCCGTTATCGTCAGATCGGACAAGCTCGCCCTTTTTGCGTACCGCAGGCCTGAGCGGGGCGCGCCGGACGGATACGAGACCTTCGACGGATACGCGAAGGAAGGCGACGAGATCTCCGCGCGTGACGCGGCGACCCGCGTTCCCTTCCCCGACGACGCCGACGGCGCGCGCGTTATCGTCGAGTCCCGTGCGGAGGCGGTTTACTCCTCTGCGGACGGCCTTCCCGCGGTGTGTGCGTCAAAGGCGGTACGAAAGCTCCCCTCGCGGATCTCTCCGTCCGCCGATCCGTCTCTTCTCGCCCGCGCCGTGGTCGACGCCTACGCGTATTGCAGGGACACCGGAATAACCGACGTCAAGGTCAGAATCACCTTCGACGGCGGCGACGGATCCGCGTCTCTCGAAAAAACGTTTACCGCGGAAGAGCTCCTTTCACTGACCGGAACGCTTGTCCGCCGCGCCGCGCCCTTCATCCAGCTCGCCTGGGAAAAAGGCACCGTCCGTGCGGAGGAGCTTTCCGCGCTCCGTTTCCCTTACGAGGGGATACGGCAGGGTCAGCGGGATCTCATGACGGAGACTATGAAAACGATAAGACTCGGAAAAAAACTGCTTGTCTGCGCTCCCACGGGCATCGGCAAGACCGTTTCCGTGCTCTATCCGGCGCTGAAATCCATCGCCGGCGGCTACTGCGACAAGGTTTTTTACCTCACGGCGAAGAACGTGACCGGGAAAGCGGCGCTCGACTGCATGGAGCTGCAGTCAAAAAGCGCCCCGCACGTGCGCACGGTGATGATCGAGGCGAAGGAAAAGCTGTGCTCCACCGGAGGGTACTCCGAGGGGTGCTTCGGCTGCGCCATGACGGGCGACGTCTATGAAAACGGCGTTTTCGTGCCTTATGCGCGCCGCGAATCGGAGGCGGCCGCCGAGGCGGCGGAAGCGGGTCCCATCCTGACCCGCGAGACGCTGACCGCCATCGCGAAAAAGTACCGCGTGTGTCCATACGAGCTGTCTCTCGACGTCAGTCTCTTCTGCGAAGTCGTGATATGCGACTACAACTACGTTTACGACAGGAAAGTCTCGTTCCGCCGGTATTTCGCCGCCCGGGAGCGGGACGGCGAGCGGGACGAAAAATACGTATTCCTCATAGACGAGGCGCACAACCTGCCGGACCGGGTCAGGTCTATGTATTCCGCCTCCGTGTCGCCGGACGATCTCGCCGAAACGGCGTCTCTCCTCAAATCGGGCGCCGTGACGGACGACTCGCTCCTGTCGGCTCTTTCCAACGCCGCGTCCGCCTTCTCCGACGTTCGCGACGCGTGCCGGGACACTCTGTCGGTGCGGGAGACGGAGGGAGAAGAACGGCTGACCGGATATTACACCTCGAGGGAATTCCCGCCGGTCCTCGCATCCGCGCTGTCGTCGCTTCTGGGCGCCGCGCTGCCCTTCACGAGAAAGGGCTCGGAGCACCGGGAGACGTTCAAGCGGCTGACCGACCGCCTCTCTGCGGTGCTCTACGCCGTGGAGGAAAGCGACGACCGGTTCCGTTTTCTGGCGGAACGGGAGGGAGACGGTCTCACCTGCTCCATGATGTGCCTCGATCCGTCGGAGATAATATCCCGCCGCACGGCTCTGTCCGACGGCGCGGTCATGTTCTCCGCGACGCTCAGCCCGAGAGAATACTTCACCGGCGTAATGGGTTTCGACGACGGATCCGTGCTGGAGCTTGATTCCCCCTTCGACAGAGAAAATCTGTCGGTGACGGTTTTCGACGCCGTGAGCACCCGCCTCACCGACCGCGAAAAGACCGCTTCCGCCGTCGCGGAGGCGATAGACCGGACCGTGAACGCGAAAAGGGGCAAGTATATCGTCTACTTCCCGTCGTATGAATATATGAAAACGGTGTGCCGCGAATACCTGAAACTGAAGCCGGAGCAGCCGGCGGTGATGCAGAAACGCTCAATGACGAAGTCGGAACGGGCGCGTTTCCTCTCGATCTTCTCCTCAAGAGAATACGACGCCGTGACCGGATTTTCCGTCCTCGGCGGGATGTTTTCCGAGGGGATCGACCTTACAGGCGATTCGCTGATCGGGGTCATTATCGTCGGGGCGGGGCTTTCCGGCATCAGCTCTCACCTCAATATGATGAGCGAATACTACCAGAACAAGTACGAACAGGGGTACGAATTCGCTTACCTGTTCCCCGCCATGAACAAGATCCAGCAGGCGGTGGGAAGAGTCATCAGGACCGAGAGCGACCGCGGCGTCGCCGTACTGATCGACCACCGGCTCGGAGACCCCGGCGCGGCCTCCCTTTTCCCCGAGTCCTGGCAGCCGGTGAAGAGAGCGACGGACGCGGATGAGCTGACCGCAGTGCTGCGCGCGTTCTGGGAGAGGGAAAAAACAGGCGAAAAAACGGAAAAAATCGACAAACCCGCGCAAAAATAGGGTCAAAAAGTATTTTGTTGTTGATTTTGGCGTAGAATAATGATAAAATACATTAGTATATCTAAAGTGGCACTCCGTGTCACCCCAACATTCAGGAACGATCGCCGGCCGTCGGATCCGCACGGACCGACCGGGGCGGTCAAAGGGAGACCGATAACATGGATTCAGTTGTGAGCGGCGTCAGCGTCGTTATCCCCGCTTATATGCCGGATCAGAAGCTCTGTCCCCTGGTGAAGGAGCTTATAGACGCCGGCTTTGAAGACGTCATCGTTGTGGACGACGGCGGGGGCGACGAATTCGCCGAAATATTCGACAAGTTAAAGGCCGAGCCGAAGTGTACCGTTCTCACACACCGCGTGAACCGCGGAAAGGGAGCGGCGCTCAAAACGGCTCTTGTTTACTATGCGGACACGCATCCCAACTCCAGCGGAGTCGTCACCGCGGACGCGGACGGACAGCATACCGTCAAGGACATCGTCTCCTGCTCCGAGCAGATGGCGGAGTCCGGAAAGGTGATCCTCGGGTCAAGAGATTTCTCCGGCGAGGAGGTCCCATCGAGAAGCAAATTCGGCAACCGGGTCACGTCTTTCGTGTTCCGTCTGTTCTTCGGTATGAAGATCACCGACACGCAGACGGGGCTTCGGGCGTTCCCGAGGCAGTACGTCATGACCGCTCTGGAGGCGGCAGGCGACAGGTACGAGTACGAGACCAACGTCCTCGTCCTGCTGAAAAAAAGGGACGTCCCCTATGAGGAACTGAAGATCGAGACCGTCTATCACGACGACAACAAGGGTTCCCATTTCAGGCCCATCAGGGACAGCATCAGGATCTACTCGACTCTGCTGAAATACGTGGGCAACTCGCTGGCATCTTCTCTGATCGACAATCTCATCTTCTACATCCTGCTTCATTTCTTCGCGCCCAGCGGCAGCAAGCTATTCGTTTTCCTGTTCTGCATCATATCAAGGACCATCGCCGCAACGGTGAACTATATAATCAACAAGAAGACTGTCTTCGGAGGCGAGCATAACAAGTACACGGTGCTGAGGTACGCCGCCGTCGCCGTGCCCATGATGCTCATGTCCGCAAGCTTTACGACCTGGGTCAGCAAGATCCTTGAAGCGAAACTGCCCATTGCGAACACGCTCATCAAGGTAGTGATCGACACCACGCTGTTCTTCATAACCTTCAGAGTACAGAATCAATGGGTGTTCAACTCAGGCAAGTTCAAGAAAAAAGCCGACGAAACGGAAGAAAACAAATAAAAAAATCGGAACACGGACTGACCCGGTGTTCGGAACGGAGAGTGACAAATGAATATTACCGGCTTTGATATTTCGATACTCGAGTGGATCAGAAATACGCTGTGGAATCCCGTGCTCGACAAGATCATGGTCGCCATAACGAGTCTCGGGTACAAGGGTATCCTGTGGATCGCAGTGGCAGTCATAATGCTCTTCTTCAAGAGGACGAGGAAAACCGGGCTGAAGCTGGGCGTTGCTCTGATCCTCGGGCTGGCGATCGGGAACGGGATCATCAAGAACGTCGTGGCGCGGCAGCGACCGTACGACTACCAGGCGGCGCACGGAGTGGACATTCCCCTGCTCATCGCAAAGCTGAAGGACTTCTCTTTCCCGTCCGGCCACACGCTCTCCTGTTTCGAGGCGGCGGGCGTACTTATGATCTGCGAGAGGAAACGCTTCGGATGGGCCGCGCTCGTCCTGGCGATACTTATTTCCTTCTCGCGGCTCTACCTTTACGTACATTACCCCACCGACGTGCTGGCGGGGATCGTCCTCGGACTGATCTTCGCGGTGCTCGGATGTCTCATAATAGACGCGATCTGGAAACTCGTTCAGAAAAAAACCGCCGACAAGAAGTCCGCGTGACAAGGGAGATTTAGCAAGAGAATGAAAAAGAAGAGCAATTTCAAGTTTGTCTTCGCGATCTACGTTTCCGTTCTGGCCATTCTCTGCGTGGCGGCGCTGATTGCGATGAAGTTTTTCCTCTCGCAATATGAAAAGTGCCAGCCCGACAAGATCGCAGCGGACGAGATGAAAGATATCGTCAACATGGCGCAGAACGGCACCATAGGACAATACTTTATCATCCCCGACGTGGAAACCGGTCCTTTTGAAGCGGACAAAAGCGTGAAGGAAGAGTACTACAGGATGCTGGCATCCGGGAAGACTACCTGCGAGGCGGACGAAAAAGAAACGGACGACAGCGGCAACTACAAGAGCATCACCTACGCCATCAAGTACGAGAACGTACGGCTGGGGAAGATCAAAGTCAACATGGCGAACAAGAGGACTCACCTGCTCTTCTTCGACTTCTACGACTGCGCCATCGAATCCGTGACTCCGGTGGTCAAATCGACCGGATACGACATCACGATCCCGTCGGATTTCACCGCCAAAGTAAACGGCATTGAAGTGAGCGACGATTTCCTCGTGAAGCCGGCGGAGGGAGAGGCGCAGGACGACTCCCTGAAGCATTACCGCGTGGACGGGTTGTACCTCGACCCGACGTTCGCGCTATACGCGCCGGGCGGCCAGCTCGCCGATCACGTGATCTCCAAGAATACGGTCACTCCCGTCCTCATCCTGCCGAAGGCGCTGACTGTCACCGTGGACGGCAAGGCGGACGAGGGAACGGTCCTTTCCGGCGGAACGGTGTTCCATCCGGTAAGTCTCTCGTCCGGTCAGAAGATCGAAATATCCGACGAATTCGGCAACAGGATGGAATATGACGGGAAGAGCAAAGTCCCGTTGACCTACAAAGTCATTTACGCCCCCGAGGAATATACGGTATCGGTGAACGGCTCCGCCGTCCCGAAAGACAAAGCGATCCTGAAGGAAAGCGAGACCCCGCCCCAGATCGCGGAGTACTGTTCCCTTCCCGACCGGCTCGAATACAGGATCACCGTTCTGAAGAAGAACGCGGAGATCGCGATAACGGACGCGTCGGGCAAGAAGATCGAGGCGGATACCTCGGCCGACGTGATAGATCTTTCTCCCGTTCCCGAAACTCTGTCGGCGATCCCGGACGACATAGCGGCAGAGATCAACGTGCTTGAAGTCGCGGAGATGTACAGCAGGTTCCTGACTCAGGACCTCGAGGGATACGCTTACGGATTCTATACCCTCGCGGAACATCTCGTCGAGGGATCAGAACTCTACAACAACGCACTGGCGTGGGCCAACGGTGTTGACATCACCTTCACGAGCATCCACGTTCTCGACGATCCGCCTTTCACGGAAGAGAGCGTGACGAACTTCGTTATGCTGTCGGACAACTGCTTCTGCTGCGACGTTCATTTCGTGAAGCAGATGATCCTCGACAACGGTACCCGTCAGCCGGACCCCATGAACAGCACGTTCTACTTTGTCAAGGAAGAAGGAATCAACGGTCCCGCGTGGAAGCTGATATACATGAACGCATTAGTGAAGGAGGCGGATAACTGATGGACAACAGACGCAGACCGGTGCCGAGAGCAAGAAGGACTGTGGAAGGCGCCACGCATCCGGCCTCTCAGAGGATGCCTCAAAACCGCGTGCCTAATCAGACGCAGGATCAGCCCCGTGCGCAGATGCAGCGCCCTTCAGAGGCACCTCCGCAAAACCCGCAGATGAGACAGACCCGGACCACGGTGACCGGCAAAAAGAGAAGGAAACCCATCGCGGCGCGTATCGGCGCGGTGGCGCTCAAGGTGCTGGCGTTCGTCCTTGCGACGATCCTGTTCCTGCTTGTGGTGGTCGCAGGATCGCTGAAAATGATCTGCTCCGATTCCAACCCCTCCGCCCAGTCCAAATTCGTCACCACGATCCTTGAGACCGGCAAACTCAAGTTCCTGGCGAACATGTTCGCAAGCAAGAACACCATCCGCAGGATCATCGACTCCAACAAAATGGAGGAGTTCAACGAGGAGATCGACTCAAGTCTGATCACGATCCCGGACAGCGGTGAAAACAAAGGAAGCGAAAACGGCGACGAGAAGGATATCGAAGTTATCGACATCCCGGGACCCACCTACAAGGGCACCCTGCTTATAATAAAGGATCCTTCGAGAGTATCCGTCGCGACTATCTATCCCTGGAGAGAAGCCGGCGAGACGCTTGACGTCATCGCAAACAGCGCGGGAGCCGTCGCCGCCATCAACGGCGGACTCTACAACTCCTACGTCAACAAGGGCGGCCAGCCCTACGGCGTCGTGGTGTCAAATCACGAGATCCAGTACAACGCGCCTCAGGATTTCTCGGGGCTGGTGCTGATCGGATTCACCGACGACAACATCCTCGAGATCATAGATATCAACGGATGGGGACCCGCGGACGTTGAAGCGCTCGTAAACGAGCGTCACATACGCGACGCGGTCACCTTCCAGGAGGAATCCACGGACGCCAACAACCACTTCGTGCAGCTGATCCTCAACGGCGAGGCGCGCGATCTCAACGGCGGTACCGGAGGAGGGCTCAATCCCCGTACCGTCATCGGCCAGCGCGCCGACGGAGCCGTGCTGATGCTCGTCACCGACGGCAGAGGCAAAAACAATCACCTGGGCGCGTCCGCGTCGGACCTTATCGACATCATGCAGAAATACGGCGCCGTGAACGCCGCGAACCTTGACGGAGGAAGCTCCTCCTGCATGTACTACAACGGCGAATACCTGATGACGAGCGTGACGTTCTACTACACCAACGCTTCGTGGAATCTGCCGCTTGCGTTCGTGGTAAAATAAGTCAATACAAAAAACCGCTGTGCGAGAGCACAGCGGTTTTTTTGTCCGGCACGAGCCGGTCATTTTCTCTTTTTCTTTTTCGCAAGCCGCTGGAAGAACTTGACCAGTTCCACCATCGGGATGATGAGGACCGCAAGGCCCATGGCGGTGAAGAACTCTGCGGCGGATATGGCCTCGAAACGGAACGCCGCGGCGAGCGGAGGAACATAGATGACCGCCGCCACCAGCAGGAGAGCGATAGCGCCCGCGCCCCAGAGAAGGACGTTTTGGGTCTTCATGGTGAAGATGGACCCGCGTCTGTTGCGCATATTGAACGACTGGAATATCTCCGCCATGGACATCGTCAGGAACGCCATGGTCATGCCGTCCGCGCTGTTTGTGATCTCCCAGACTCCGTTTTCCATAAAGTGACCGATGAAATACGCCGTGAGCGTCAGGATCGCCACCAGGAAGCCCTGATATACGATGTCGACTCCGACCCCTCCGGAGAACAGCCCCTCACGGGAGTCGCGGGGCGGCTTTCTCATGGCATTTTTCTCCGACGGTTCCATGCCGAGGGCGAGCGCCGGGAGGCTGTCCGTGATAAGGTTGATCCAGAGCATATGGACCGGGAGGAGCAGTTTGAAGCCCATCATGGTGGCGGCAAACACGCCGATGACCTCACTGAGGTTGGACGACAGAAGGAACTGGATGGATTTGCGGATGTTGGCGTAGATGCGCCTTCCCTCCTCCACCGCGCCCACGATGGTGGCGAAGTTGTCGTCCGCGAGTACCATATCCGCCACGTTTTTCGTGACGTCGGTGCCCGTGATGCCCATGCCGACGCCGATGTCGGCCTTTTTGATGGACGGCGCGTCGTTGACTCCGTCGCCGGTCATGGCGCAGATCATGTCTCTCTTTCGCCACGCGTCCACGATGCGGACTTTGTGCTCGGGACGGACTCTCGCATAGACTGAATACTTTTCGACCGTGTCGATGAGCTCCTCGTCGCTGATCTCGTCGAGTTCCGCTCCGGTGAGAGCGCCGGATCTGTCTTTGAGCATACCGAGCTCTTTTCCGATCGCGACGGCTGTGTCGACGTGGTCGCCGGTTATCATGACGACCCGGATCCCGGCGCTGCGGCAGTTCTTGACGGCGTCCTTGACCTCGGGGCGGATCGGGTCGATCATGCCCACAAGACCGATGAAGCAGAGATCGTTTTCCGCCTCGTCCATATCGTCCGGTACGGACGGCACGTTTCTGTACGCGGCGGCGAGCACTCGGAGTGCGCGGTCCGCCATGTTCTTGTTTTCAGCAAGGATCTTCTTTCTGTCCTCATCTCCGAGGGGTTTCTCTCCTTCGTCCGTCAGATAGCGGGTGCAGCGGCGGAGGAGTTCGTCCGGTGCGCCCTTTGTGTACTCCACGTAACCGTTGCCGTCGGGGGACGGGTGGACGGTGGTCATGAGCTTGCGCTCGGAATCAAACGGAAACTCGCCGCAGCGGGGGCAAGTCTCCTCAAGGCGGTGCTTCACGTATCCGCGCGCAGCGCCGAATGCCACGAGGGCGTTTTCGGTGGGCTCGCCCGTCACGTTCCCCTCTCCGTCGATTTCGGAGTCGGAGCAGAGGGTCATCGCGGTGGCGAGGAGATCCTCGCGTGTGGTGAAGGTCTCCACCACGGTCAGTTTGTTCTGGGTCAGGGTGCCCGTCTTGTCGGAGCAGATCACCTGGGTGCACCCGAGAGTCTCCACCGCGGTAAGGCGGCGGATGACTGCGTTGCGTTTGGACATCTTCGTCACGCCGATGGAGAGGACGATGGTCACGACCGCCGCAAGACCCTCCGGTATCGCCGCAACGGCAAGACTGACGGCAAGCATGAAGGTGTCGAGCAGAACGTCCGCGGAGAATTTCCCTGCGCGGATGACGCCCGTAACGAATATGACGATACAGATGGCGATAACGATATAGGTCAGAATCTTCGAGAGAGACGAAAGCTTCTTCTGAAGCGGCGTCTGCTCATCGGACGCGTCCACGAGAGCGCCGGCGATGTGCCCCATCTCGGTGTTCATCCCCGTTTCCGTCACCACGGCGACTCCGCGGCCATAGACAACGGTGCTGCCCATGTACGCCATGTTGCACCGGTCGCCCAGCGCCACGGGACCGTCGGAGACGATCTCGTCAGACTGTTTCATAACGGCTACGGATTCTCCGGTGAGCGCCGATTCGTCAAGTTTCAGGGAGGCGCTCTCGATGATCCTGACGTCCGCGGGGACCGCGTCGCCCGCCTCCAGATGGATGACGTCTCCGGGGACAAGATCCTCGCTCTTAATGTGGACGAGTTCGCCGCCTCTCACCACCTTGGAGGTGGCGGCGGTCATCTCCTTCAGAGCTTCGATGGCCTTCTCAGCTTTGCTCTCCTGGATCACGCCGAGAACCGAGTTCAGCACCACGATAAAGAGGATGATGAACACGTCCAGCATGGACTCGCCGGAGTAAGCGGCGGTGATGCCCGACAGGACCGCGGCAACGAGGAGGATGATTATCATGGGGTCGAGAAGCTGTTTGAAGAAGCGTTTCACGACGCCGTCGTGCTTCCCTTCCGCCAGCTTGTTCTTCCCGTACTTCTCGAGCCGCTTCCCGGCTTCCTCGTCGGAAAGACCGCGTCCGCGGGTCTGAAGCTCACGCATTACGTCGCCGACCGGTGAAAGGTAATACTTCATTTTTTGATTCCTTTCTTTTTTCTAAAAAAAGACTCACATACAGAAGATGATCTGTATGTGAGTCTCGTCTTTTAAGGCTGACCAGAGGATCCCTTCCGGGATCGACGGGTGTTGGCTTTGCCGCGCAGGATGCGCTGACTACTCCCTCACTTTTCGGTTTTCGGTGGTATTTTACCACACGAGACGCGATTTGTCAACAGTTTTCAGTGGGTGATCTGAATGACGCGGATGACGCCGTCGATGGACTTCATCTTTTCGATGGTGTCGGGCTCGGCGGACTCGTCGGTGTCGAGCAGAGTCACGGCGTACTCGCCGCGGGAGCGGTTCGCCATGTTCTCGATGTTGTTGCCTGTCTCAGACAGCGCCGCGGTGATGGGCGAGATCATGTTCGGCACGTTCTTGTGGAGCACCACGATCCTGTTGCCGCTGGAACGGGGCATGGTGATGGACGGGTAGTTGACGCTGTGGGCGATGTTGCCGTTCTCGAAGTAGTCGATGAGCTCGTGAGCCGCCATGACGGCGCAGTTGTCCTCGCTCTCTACGGTGGAGGCACCGAGGTGGGGTATGGTGATGACTCCGGGGACCCTCACGGTCTCCTCGGTCGGGAAATCGGTGACGTATTTTGCAACCTTTCCGTCCTCGATGGCTTCCTTCAGATCAGGAGCGCAGACAAGATCCGCGCGGGACAGGTTGATGAGGCGCACGCCCTGCTTCATCATGGAGATGGAGCCGGCGTTGATGAAGTTCTTCGTCTCCTTGGTGGCAGGAACGTGGAGGGTGATGTAGTCGCTCTCGCGGAAGATCTCCTCGTAGGAGGACGCCTTCTGGATCGCTCTTGACAGCGACCACGCCGCCTCCACGGTGATGTAGGGGTCGTATCCGATGACGTTCATGCCGAGAGATTTCGCGGCGTTGGCCACGAGGCCGCCGATGGCGCCGAGACCGACAACGCCCAGGGTCTTGCCCATGAGCTCCACGCCGGCAAACTTCGATTTGCCCGCCTCGACGGACTTCGCAACGTCCGTTTCAAGAGTGGAAGCCCACTCGACTCCGCCGATAATGTCGCGGGACGCGAGAAGAAGAGCGGCAATAGCAAGCTCCTTTACGCCGTTGGCGTTGGCGCCGGGAGTGTTGAACACCACGATGCCCTTTCTCGCGCACTCGTCCACCGGAATATTGTTCACACCGGCGCCGCAGCGGGCTATGGCGAGAAGATTCTTGCCGAACTCCATCTCGTGGAGGGACGCGGAGCGGACCATCATGCCGTCCGGATCGTCCGCCTCGGTGGTGAGCTCGTACACGCTCTTGTTGAACTGGTCAAGCCCTACCTTGGCGATCTTGTTCATCAGTTTTATCTGTGCCATTGTATTATCTCCTGTCAGATCGGTTTTATTTAGGATTCTTTTCCGCGAAGTCCTTCATGAAGGCGACCAGCGCCTCCACGCCCTCGTAGGGCATGGCGTTGTAGATGGACGCTCTCATGCCGCCAACGGAGCGGTGGCCCTTCAGGTTGGTGAGGCCGGCGGCCTTCGCCTCGCCGGGGAATTTCTTGTCGAGCTCCTCGACTCCGGTGACGAACGTGACGTTCATCATGGAGCGGGAGGATTTTTCAACAGGCGCGATGTAGTAGTCCTGGCTGTCGAGGTAATCGTAAAGAAGCGCGGCCTTCTTCTCGTTGCGGCGCTTCATCTCCTCGAGGCCGCCGATGGAGAGGATCCATTCGTAGACCAGCTTCGCCATGTAGATAGACCAGCACGGCGGCGTGTTGTACATGGAGCCGTTGTCCGCCATGAGCTTGTAGTCCAGCATCGCGGGAGTCTCGGGACGGGCGTTACCGATCAGGTCTTCCCTGACGATAACGACGGTGACTCCGGCAGGAGCCATGTTCTTCTGAGCTCCGGCGTAGATGAGGCCGAACTTCGACACGTCAACGGGCTCGGAGAGGATGCAGGAGGACATATCGGCCACCAGAGGAATGTCTCCGGTGTCGGGGATGTACGGATACTTGGTCCCGTAGATCGTATTGTTGAAACAGATGTGGACGTAGCTGGCGTCGGGACGGAAGGAACTTCTGTCGACCGTCGGAACGTGGGTGAAGTTGTCGTCCTTCGAGGACGCGGCGGCGACCACGTCGCCGTACTTCGCGGCTTCCTTGAACGCCTTGGTGGAGAACTGTCCGCTGAGGACGTAGTCCGCCTTGCCGGTAGTCATAAGGTTCAGCGGAACGGCAGCGAACTGGGTGGACGCTCCGCCCTGCAGGAAGAGGACCTTGTAATTGTCCGGAATGTTCATGACCTGACGGAGAAGAGACTCCGCCGAGGTGATGATCTCCTCGAATGCGGGCGAGCGGTGGCTCATCTCCATGACCGACATTCCGGCGTCTCCGTAAGAGACCAGCTCGGAAGCGGCTTTTTCAAGGACGGGCAGCGGCAGCATAGAGGGGCCTGCCGAGAAGTTATAAACTCTGTTCATTTTTGACTCCGATCCGCCAGACGTTCTGCGACGAGGGGCTGATTTATATGTTGTAGAATATTATACTATGAAAACGCATAATTATCAATAAAGAATCACATACGCCGAGGGAGAAATAATGAGGGTTTGCGGGCGGATTTTTGGGCAAAATGAAAATAATCAAAATAGGTGTTGACAAAACGGGGGTTGTGTGGTAGAATAATTCGCGTACCGAAGAGGAAACCCGTTGAAACGGGTCTTGCCGGAATGGCGGAATTGGCAGACGCCCGGGACTTAAAATCCCGTGTAACGTGAGTTACGTACCGGTTCAAGCCCGGTTTCCGGCATTCTCCCCTTCTTTTGATACCGCGGGATAGAGCAGTCTGGTAGCTCGTCGGGCTCATAACCCGGAGGTCGGGTGG
>JAFWWR010000356.1 GCA_017518025.1 Clostridia bacterium | reverse complement strand
GCCGCGCCGCCGGGGGCGGATGCAGCGGCGACGGGCTCCCCCTCATCCGGGTCCTTCGGACCCACCTTCCCCTCCAGGGGGAAGGCTTTCTTTGTTCCCACATAACTCTTTCTCCCATCATCGCGGGTTCGTTATCGGAGAGCGTTTGTTAATAGTCATCGAAAAAAGCAAAAACACAGCCGCGGAGGATTCCGCGCCTTTTATGAAAAGTTTCTTGGGGGAGTCTGAGGGGGCTTCTTTTCAAAGAAGCCCCCTCAGTTTATCCTTTCATCAGCTGACCGACTTTGATCAGCGTGTCGAGCTGTTTCGGCCAGATGGAGCCGTCGCGGCAGATAACGACCTCCACGGTCACCACGCCGCCGATCTCGTTGGCGCAGGAGATGAAATGATAGAGATATTCGGGAGAATAGCGGACGCTCTCTTCCGCCCATACCTTGCCGAGAGGCGAGAGGTTGAACGCCTGGGCGCCGTGGATGAAGCGGCTCTTCGGCAGGACGTTGAAGTTATCGAACTCGCCGCAGACCATCTCCTCGTCGGGGTAGTTCTTGCGGTGCTCCCACCACACGCCGTCGTTCAGCGCAACCAGGGAGTCGGGGTTGCCCGCCTTTGCCGCCTCGTAGAGGGGCTTCATCAGCCGGTCGTTGTACCCGAAAAGCTGGCGGTAGCAGCCGTCGATCCACCAGCCCTTGACCCTCGTGCCGTAGCGCAGGGAGTACTCTCTCAGCACCCGCGCCCACTTCTCCACGAAGCTCATGGTGATCTGCTTGTACTTCGGATCGTCGTCCACGAAGGCGCCGAACTTCGGGCCCACTACCGGGTCGTCGTCCGGTCCGTCGCCGGTGAAGTAGAGGAACAAATCCACGCCCCGTGCCTCCAGCTCGTCGGAGAGCTCCATGATCACGTCGCGCTCCGGGCACGCCTCGCCGGGCTTCGTCCCGGCGATCTCGTCGTAGGCGGCGTTGGGAGCGAGCATAAAGCGGTTCCCCTGCTGCATGGTGATGACGAAATAACCCGCGCCGGTGGCGGCGACGGAATCGGCCAGCTTCTTCACGTCGATGGCGTTGACGCAGTCGTTCCAGGAGGTCACGCCGGCCCCCTGATTCTGCGGATTTTCCGCCCTGTTCACGTTGAACTCCAGGTAGTGGGTGAAGACGCCCCATTTTCTCTCAAGTATTCTGTCGCAAGCTTTCATTTTCTTATCCTTTCTTCGCCTTACCCGGCGTTTTTGTCTTTTTCCGGTTTATGATGTTCACGGCGGCTCCCACCGCCTGTCCCGCCGCCAGAAGCACGGCTCCGATTATGACGTATCCGGTGAAGAACGGGCTGTCCGTGCCGTAGATCTCGAGGACTCCCTTGAAAAGAGCGCCCACAGTCAGCGTCGCCACGCCGGCGTTCCAGTAATGCCTCCCCTTCCGGGAAGAGACGATCTCTCTCTTCGCCGTGCCGAAAAGCAGCGCCGGAAGAAGGCCCAGCAGGAGAGGCAGAGCGAATGCGTAGATCATGTAATAGGAATAAACCCCGTGACCGAACCGCTCGTACACCGCGCCGAAAAGGGCGAGGAACATCGTGACGGCGAGATAGACCTTCGCCGTGCGTATCAGAGAGGGGCGGTCATCTCGCGTCGTTCGTTCTCGGTCTGCCGATGTATACAATGTCGCTCACCTCCCTCTCTTCGAAATCGTATCCGTCATCGGTGGGGTTGTTTATCACCCTGACGCCGAACACCATGGTGGAAGATCCGCCGCCGTCGAGGTTGTAAGCGATCACGGCGCCGTGCTCCTTCATGAACCCCGCCAGCTCGTACAGCGTGAGTCCGGGGCTCCGGTAGGTCCTGCCGTCGCTGACGACGAACAGGTAGTGGAGATACCCCAGCTGGCCCACCGCCGTGCGGGGATTTGAGGCGAGGGAGCTTCTGACCTCCTCGGTCTCGCTGACGACGACCTCGCCGTTCTCAACGAGGGAGGGGCCGAAGGAAAATATCTGCCACGCGCCCCGTTTGGCGAGCTCCTTCGCGGACGCGTCCCTTTCGTTCACGATCTCGAAGGAGCCGTCGCCCCAGACCACCAGGTCGTCCGTCCCGGAGGACGCGTTCCGGTAGAGAGTCCCGTTCCGCAGGACGTAGCCGCTGTTTCTCGCGCCGTAGAAGTCTCCGTTCACCGCAAAGATTGAGCGGAGAGGCGCGGCGATCATGGACGTTTTTTCCGAGATGTTCCTTCCGTAGGTGCCCTCGGCGAGCCCCGCGCGGAAATATGCCGGATCGCGGAGCGCCACCTCAGCGGCGTACACAGCGGTGTCGTTCACCTCGTATTCTTCGATGTTGACGTAGATCTCGCCGTCGTAGTAGGACGTATCCGTCCTCTCGGGTTCGTCCGGCACGCCCCGGTCGAACACCGAGGCGATCACAGGATCCGGGTGGTAACCGCGTTCCGGCTCGCCGTCCTCTTTTTTGTAGCTTTCAAGCACGTCGTCATTGTCTTTCGCTTTCGCGAATTCCCGGGAGATAACAAAGGTGTCAAGGAAGGCGTACAGCGTGAACGCCGCCAGCAGTACCGAAAACACCGCCGCAAAGCCGTGCGCCCTGAAGAACTTTTTCATCATTGACCTTTTCCTTTCACCGGGGGAAATCTGGTATTATTCTACCATGAAACCCCCGCGGATGCAATATCAAAAACGCCGCAGGGATGGCAGTTTATTGCTAAGGATAACGCCGTTGTTTGCGGAAGTCGTTTGGGGGGTTCTTTGCACTTTTTCTCTTCTAGAAGAGAAAACCTGCACTAAAAGGGGGAGCGAGCCGACCGCTGCCGGTGGCAGGGGGAGGGAGGCGAGCGAGTGGCCGCGGTCGAAATCGCGCGCCGCTCCAAGGCGCATCAGCGATTTCGGGCACCGCAACAGGGGAGAAGCAGATAAACAATTTCTTTAGACTCTACGTAGAGAACCGTCCGGCTCTCCATGGACTCCACTTCTCATTCGTTGCGGGACGGTCTTT
>JAFWWR010000355.1 GCA_017518025.1 Clostridia bacterium | reverse complement strand
ACGGTTAACTCCGGAATGGCGGTAACCCGCCTGTGGCGACAGCCCGGTTCTTCAAACCAAAGAAAAAACGGTATTGCGATTTGCAATACCGTTTTTTGTATGTTGTGATTACTTCTTGTTTCCGCCTACGAGCTTCAGGATCGTCGGGCAAACGGCGCAGCCGATGCCGAGGATGTTGAAGATGAAGTACAGCACGCCGCCGAAGTTCGGACCGCCCTTCGCCATGCCGTAGGACTGGCTCTTTGTTGCGCTTCCAAGAACCCCAAATGCAATGATATTGAAAATGAAGAACAGGACCAGGGTAGCTGCAGCTATCAGCAGATCAATCTCGGTGAGGTTTTTGACAACGAAGAGCTTATACACAAGATACGCGATACCTGCCAGAAGAACGAGAATACCGATGATACGAATTGCTATCGTGCCGCCCTTTCCCATATAGTCTTTGGTTGCCCACTTGAACAAACTGCGGGACTTTGATTCGCTGTAACCGAATGCACTAACCTTGACTTTGAAAATTGGGAGCAGATTGATAATGAATGTGATGAATGCAAGGATAATCGTACCGTACGCGAACAGGGTCTTGTTGCCCTTCTTCGCCGCTTCAATGGGATCACCTTCGATGCCGGGGAGTTTGATGTTCAGGTTCTTTGCCTTAGCCTGCTGAGGAGCAGCCTGCTGGGGAACTTCCTGCTTTGCGCCGCAGTTCGGGCAGAACGGAGCGTTGTCGTCCATCTGAGCGCCGCAGTTTGCACAGAATTTTGCCATTGTGATTTTCTCCTTTTTTAATAATATTTTTTACCGGACTGCTCCGGATTAAGGAACGAAAGTTGGTTTCAGTTCTTCTTGACGATGCCCTTGATGGCCGGGAACGCTGTGAAGAACAGACCGGCGATCTCGGAGATGAGGAGGATCCATCCTCCCACGTTCGGGTAGGACTTCGTGGGGTCCATTACTCCGCCCAGCACCGGGAAGGCAATGACCGTGATGAGGAACATCAGGAAGAAACCGAAGAACGCGAAGCACATATCTATGACGGTGACGTTCCTCTTGAGGAAGTGCTTGAACGCCAGCCAGCCGGTGGTGCAGACCATGATGATGAGGAAGATCATCATAAACACGTAGAGTGCGGTCTTGTCGGTCATTCTCGCCACGAAGAACGCGGTGTAATTTGCGCCGAATCCGTCGGTGCCAACGATGGGGGTGAGCTTGATGAAGAACGCGACTATACCGCAGATGATCGCGCCGAGGATGAACAGCGGATTCGTGATCGCCTTTTTGAGGAAAGAGAGATCGACGGGCTGCTTCGGAGGAGCGACCTGCTGGGGAGCCGCCTGCTGAGGAGCGACCTGCTGGGGAGCCGCCTGAGCCGCCGCCTGCTTCGCGCCGCAGTTCGGGCAGAACGGAGCGTTGTCGTCTACCTGCGCGCCGCAGTTAGGACAAAATCTTGCCATAATGAAAATCTCCTTTTGTTATATTAACCGGACGCGCCGGTCATTTACTGTTATTTTCGCGGTTCTTTTTTCTCTTCTTCGCCGCGGAGAACACGATGGCTCCGATGATCCCGAGCACCACGCCCGCCGCGCCCGCGCGCTTGACGCGCTCGCCGCTCACGGGAGTCTTGCCCGGTTTTCTCTTGGAGAACATCCATTTCATGTTTTCGGGGTCGCCGTAGACCGCGTCCCACACGTTGTGCCCCAGGTTGGGGTATTCCTTGTAGAAGATCTTCCCCTTGCCGCAGAGCTTGATCGCCCGGTACATCTCTCTCGTTCCCTCCGGCGGGACGCTGTCGTCCTTCGCGCCGTGGAAGGTGCGGATCGGGATGTCGGCGAGGGTCTTCGCCCGGGAGGGGTCGCCTCCGCCGCACACGGGCATCCCGGCGGCGAACACGGACGGGTGGCGGGTCAGCATATCCCAGGTGCCGTAGCCGCCCATGGAGATGCCGGTCACGTAGATGCGGCTTCTGTCCACGTTATATTCACGGTCGACGGTTTTTATTATCTCCATCACCGCCTCCAGCTCCCGTGACTCCGGGATATCATCCGCGGAATAGTTCACGTGATCGAAGGGGGTGTAGACCCACTGTTTATCCTCGTCGCACTGGGGAACGATGATGATCGACCGCCTGGCGGGGCTCTTCGGGTCCTCCCAGACGGGATTGAAGTTGCAGCTTATCTGCTGCTCGTTGTCGCGGCCCCTCTCTCCGGCTCCGTGGAGGATCAGGAGAAGCGGATACGTGGCGCCGCAGTCGTAGTTCGGGGGGATGTACATCCGGTAGGGCAGCTCGAAGCCGTCCTCGCCCCGGTACGTCTCCCGCCTGAAATATTTATCTGTCGGAAAAGTCTGGCTCATATAATAGACCGTTCCTTTCTCATATGATTTTGCTTATTCTGTCTACCGCCTCGGCCGTGGCCTCCGCCGAGCCGAATCCGGTCAGACGGAAATATCCCTCGCCGCACCTGCCGAAGCCCGCGCCGGGGGTCCCGACCACGTTCGCACGGTCCAGAAGGAAATCGAAGAACTCCCAGGAGGTCATGCCGCCCGGACATTTCATCCACACGTAGGGCGACGACGAGCCGCCGGTGTAGAAGATCCCTTTTTCGTCGAGCATGGCGGCGATGGTCTTCGCGTTTCTGAGGTAGTACTTCACGTTTTCCCGGCACTGGGCCTCGCCCTCGGGCGAGAGCGCCGCCTCCGCGGCCCGCTGGACCACGTAGGGGATGCCGTTGTACTTGGTCGCCTGCCGTCTCTCCCACATTTTGTAAAGATACGTGCCGCCGGAGGAGATCCCGCGGGGGATGACGGTCCAGCCGCACCGGGTCCCGGTGAATCCCGCGGATTTTGAGAGGGAGCATATCTCGACGGCGCACTCCTTCGCTCCCTCGATTTCGAATATCGAGCGGGGGTGGTCGTCGAAGATGAACGCCTCGTAGGCGGAGTCGTAAATGATGAGGGAACCGCTCTCCCGGGCGAAATCCACCCACTTTTTCAGCCCCTCGGCGGTGAAGGTGGCGCCGGTGGGGTTGTTGGGCGAGCAAAGGTAGATCACGTAGCCCTTGCTGTCGAGGCCGTCGAGCCCGTCGGGGGAGGGGAGGAATCCGTTTTCCGGCCCGGTCTCTATCAGCCGCACCCGGCGGCCGGACATGACGTTGCTGTCGAGGTAGACCGGGTACACCGGATCGGGGATCAGCACCTCGTTGTCGCCGAAGAGCTCCACGATGTTGCCGCAGTCGCACTTGGCTCCGTCGGAGGCGTATATCTCGTCGTCTGAAAGACAAACGCCGAAATTCTCGTAGTGCCGGCGTATCGCCTCACGCAGAAAGGCGTAGCCGTATTCCGGGGCGTAGCCGCGGAAGGTCTCTTTTTCGCCCATTTCGGCAGTTGCCTTTTGCATCGCGGATATCACCGCGGGGGCGAGGGGGAGGGTCACGTCGCCGATCCCCAGCCGGATTATCTTTTTTTCCGGGTGGGCGGCGGAATACGCCTTCACCTTTTTCGCTATATCGGAGAACAGGTAGCTTTCCGCCACTCTGCCGAAGTTTTCGTTGAGTTTTACGTTCAGTTCCACGATGGGACGCCTCCGTGTGATCAGTTGTCGAGGAAGAATTCGCCGTCGAAGACGAATTCGGCGGGACCGGTCATCGTCACCTCGAGACCGGCGGAGCAGGTGATGACCAGCTCGCCTCCGAGAAGACCGACGGTCACCGGGACTCCGGCGTCGCAGCGCCCGTTCAGTACCGACGCCACGACGGACGCGCAGGCGCCCGTGCCGCAGGCCAGCGTCTCTCCGCTGCCCCGCTCCCATACGCGCATTTCGATCCTGTCGCGGGAGAGCACCCGGACGAATTCCGTGTTTACTCTGTCGGGGAAGATAGGCAGATACTCGAACTGAGGTCCGATTTTGTCGATCTCGACGGATCCGACGTCGGGGACGAAGGTCACGGCGTGGGGGTTGCCCATGGAGACGGCGGTGATGCGGTATTCCGCGCCGTCCACCGTTACGGGTTCGTCTATCATCGCGTCGCCGCGGAACAGCACCGGTATCTCGGACGGGGCGAGGATCGCCCTGCCCATGCCCACGCTGACGGATACGACCTTGCCGTCACGGACGTCAAGAGTCAGGCGGCGGTCGCCGCTGAGGGTCTCGACGGTCAGCTCCGTTTTTGAGGTGTAGCCGCGCTCGTAGAGGAATTTGCCCACGCAGCGGATGGCGTTGCCGCACATTTTTCCCTCGCTGCCGTCGGCGTTGAACATCCTCATTTTCGCGTCGCAGGAGTCGGAGGGACAGATCAGAACGACGCCGTCGGATCCCACGGAAAAACGGCGCGGAGACATGACCCTCGCGAGATACGCGGGGTCTGCCGGGGTCTCTTTCATGCAGTCGATATAGATATAGTCGTTACCGACGCCGTGCATTTTTGTGAATCTTACGGTTTTCAAGGTGTCGCCTCCGTTACTGAGGCTTTTCCCCCGACGGTGGGTCCGCGGGCAAGGGATAAAATACCTCATTCAATATTATGAGCCAAAACGGAGCTTTTGTCAAGGAAAATTTCCCCTTTTATCATCTGTTTTTTTCGGTTTTTCCCACTGTCGGCCGGCGCGGACCGTTTTTCACCTGAAAACCGCCGTGCCGTATCCGGCGCGGCGGTTTCGCAGCGACTGCTTTATCAGTCGGTGCCGAGCGGCGGTATCCCGCGTTCGATGTAGTATCCCGTGGTGACGAAATACTCGTCAAGCTCGGCGTCGTTCGCTATGTTGCTGACGTAGAATTCCGAGGTGGTGTCGATGCCGACCGACGTGAAATATTTTATGAATCTTTCGTCAAACGGCATGTTGTACGACGCGTAGAAGGACTTGTTGAGATTGGTGTACGTGACGCCGTCGATGCCCCGCAGATACGCGCAGACCCGCGGATCCATCACGTAGGTGTTGTCGTACATGTGCCAGCCGCGGCTGTTGCCGTCGGACGCCACGTGAGCGCCGATGATGGAGCCGTTGCAGCAGAACATGGTGTTGCCGGAGAGGACGCAGTCCACCATCTCGCCGTAGTACCAGTTGTGTACCGCCAGCCCCTCGGCCTTTCCTTCCACGCAACGCGGGTATCCGTACCCGAGATAGAGAGCCATGTTGTCCCGGACGACGGCGTTCCTGATCTTGTTCTTTCCGAGGCCGTCCTCGCCCATAACGCGCTTGGTGCTGAACAGCTCTACCAGATTCTGGGAGGTGGCGATCACGTTGTTCGTGAGGATGACGTTGTTCATTTCCACCCCCTCGATGTCGGCGGTGAACTGGGTCCCCATGGGGCCGTCCTCCACGTCGTGGATGTAGCAGTTGTCGACCCGCATATATTCGCACCGGCCGTAGCCGCCGATGCCGGTCCCCACGGACGAGTGGGACCCGCCGGCGTAGCCCGCCTCGCAGTTGGTCACGTCCATGCCGCCCTCCCCGAGGTCGACGGCGATGTATCCGGAACAGAGGAAGCAGAGGTTGTCTATCCGTTTTACCTTGCTGCCGAAGAAGATGTTGCATCCCCGGCACAGGTCGATCCTGTCGAAGACCTCCTTCGGGTCGCCCCAGTTGCACCTGAGATATACTTTGCCTCTCGACCAGTCGTGCATGAATTCAAGATTGTTCCGGAGAGCGTCGCCGGGATCGAGGCAGGTGGTGCCGCCGGAGATGAAATACTCGGCGCAGTTGCCCTGCTGGTACATCATTTTGGTGGTCTTACCCTCGCCGAAGGGGTCGGCGATATGGTCGGGGTTCCATTCATCGTAAGGATATTCGCGTACCTCGGAGTCCTCCGGCAGGTTCGGGAACACCCGCACGCCCTTGTACTGACCGCCGTTGAAGATGATGTTGCCGATGTCGCCGGCCTCGCTGATGAAGTGGTCGCGCTTCGCCTCGCGCTCTCCCTCGGGAAGGTAGTTAAAGGTCTCGACGGGCAGACAGTCTCTCAGGTCGATCTCGTAGATGTTCTCCCATTCGGTCGCTTTCCAGTTGCCGGTCCCGCCGCCGAAGTCGAAGCTTCCGTAGAACACGGGCTTGGGCTTGCTGTCGTCGCCGTAGGCGCCGTAGGTCACGCCCTCGATGCCGTTCATGGTGCTGATGGTGTTGTTGAAGTAGCGGCCCGGATAGAACTCGCTCCCGCGCTCGAAGAACACGGCGTCGCCCTTCTTCAGCTTGGGCAGATAGAGGCGCGGGCCCGCCCTGTAGGTGAACGTGGCTTCCGGAGACGCCCACGGGGTCTCGGGGGTGAGACCGTCGTTAGAGTCGTCGCCGTGAATGGAGGAGACGTAGTAGCACACCCCTCCCTGCGCCTCGATATCGGCGGGAGTCACCGCGGACGGGGTGCTCCTGATCTCCGCGATCCGGTCGCGGGCCTTCGCCAGGTATTCATCTACCGTGGCGGAGTCCGCTTCCTTTATCTTCACGTCGCTGTAGAGGGAGTAGTTCATGAGATAATCCCGGAGTCCCTCCGACGTGAAGGAATCCGCCGCCTCCCTGTCCGGGAACAGGCCGATATAGCGGACCCGGAACGACAGGTCGAGGGACGCGCCCTCCGCGAAGGGGCGGAACATCACGTGGATATTGGCGCCGGAGCCCGTGCCGTAGGAGACGTCGCTGAGCGTGCTCACCGCTTCGGTCACATCGCAGACGGCGGTGGCGTATCCGCCGTCGTCCGCGCCTTTTTCAAAGACCAGCGGAGCCGAGGTGTAAGACCACTCGCCGGTGGTCCTGTTGGAGACGTACGCCTCCGGCAGGTCCGCGCCGTCGAGAGAATAGCATATCTTCACCACCGGAGTCTTCGTCAGGTCGACCACCAGCGCCGTGGGGCTGAATCCCCACGACCGGGAGGGCTCGTAGCTTCTCCACGGGGTCCCCGGCCCGAAGAGATCGTAGCCGTAGTCGCCGCCGTCGTCGTAAACGCGGACGGCGGGATATCCTTCGCCCTCTTCAAGAGAGGACCGGAGCTTTTCCTGGAGCGCCGGCCCGTGGGACCAGAGATACTT
>JAFWWR010000354.1 GCA_017518025.1 Clostridia bacterium | reverse complement strand
GAAAACGACGACAGAGACGCGCCCGCCTTCACGTATTTCGCCGTGGAGGCGGTCCGCATGGCGCCGGAGAGCTGCTCGATGGTGCCGGCGCTCTTCAGCCGCTTTTTAAGCTCTCTCAGACTCGGCATGACACCGTCTCCTTAAAGGCCACGACGGAGTCGCGGACCTCGTTTTCGGTCGCCTCGTCCATCTTCGCACCACTTTCGAGTTTTTTCACGAGCTCCGGGCGCTCTTTTTCGAAGAAATCGCAGAGTTCACCGCAGAATTGCTCGATCCCGTCGGGCTCCACGTCCGCGGCGAAGCCGCCGGACACGGCGTAGACGGTCAGCGCCTGCTTCCAGTCGGGAAGGGGCAGAAAACGCTTCTGTCTCAGGGCGCGCATCATCCGCTCGCCCCGGTCCAGCACCCGGCGGGAGCTTTCGTCAAGCTCCGAGCCGAACTGCGCGAAGGAGGCCAGCTCCCGGTACTGCGCCAGTTCCATGCGGAGCTTGCCTGAGACCTGCTTCATCAGTTTCGTCTGCGCCGCGGAGCCCACGCGGGACACGGAAAGGCCCACGTTCACCGCCGGGCGCTGGCCCTCGTTGAACAGGTCGTTATCGAGGAATATCTGACCGTCCGTGATGGAGATCACGTTGGTGGGGATGTAGGCGGAGATGTCCCCCGCCTGCGTTTCGATAATGGGGAGCGCGGTTACTGAGCCGCCGCCCGCCTCGGGAGAGAGGCACGCCGCGCGCTCGAGCAGCCGCGAATGGAGGTAGAACACGTCGCCGGGGTACGCCTCGCGCCCGGAGGGGCAGTGGAGCAGCAGCGACAGCTCCCGGTACGCCACGGCGTGCTTCGACAGGTCGTCGTAGACGATGAGGCAGTCCTTGCCGCTGTACATGAAATACTCGCTCATGGCGGCTCCCGCGAAGGGAGCGATGTACTGCATTGACGCCGATGCCGACGCCGGCGCCGAGACGATGGTGGTGTACTCCATGGCTCCGTATTTCGTGAGCTTCGCCCGGATGTCCGCCACGGTGGAGTCCTTCTGCCCGATGGCGACGTAGATGCAGGGGACGTCCTTCCCCTTCTGGTTGATTATGGCGTCCACCGCCAGGGCGGACTTGCCGGTGCTCCGGTCGCCGATTATCAGTTCGCGCTGACCGCGGCCCACGGGCACCAGGGCGTCGATGGCTTTGATCCCCGTGTGCATGGGGACCGAGACGGACCGTCTGTCGGGGATGGGCGCCGAACGGAACTCGATGGGACGTCTCTCCCTCGCGCGGATCCTGTCGCCGCCGTCGATGGCGCGGCCAAGGGGATCCACCACGCGGCCCAGCAACTCCTCTCCCACGGGGACGCTTGCGATGCGTCCTACCCGGCGGACGCTGCTGAGGGTCTCGATATGCTCGAATCTTCCGAAGACGACGCAGCCGATGCTGCCGGGCTCGATGTCCAGCACCATACCTCGCTCGCCGCACTCGAATTCCACCACCTCGCCGTACATGATGTCGGCGAGACCGTCCATACGGCATATTCCGTCGGAAACGGAGAGCACGCGGCCCAGCTGGAATTCGTCGATCCGGGGTTCCGCCTCGGCGATGCCGTCCATGACCTCTTTCAGCACGGCGTCGGCGTCGGGTTCCTCTGCGAGAGGCCGCTTCATCAGGTCGCGCTCCAGGTGGTAGAGGCGGTTCTCCACCGTGTAGTCGTACACGGTGTCGCCGATCCTCAGCCGCAGGCCGCCCACCAGATCGGGATCGACCCGGACCCAGAAGCTGGCCTTGCCGCCCACCTCGTCGAGAAGCTCGTCCGCTCTGCGGCGGCATTTTTCGACCAGTTCATCCGGCAGAGGGTACGCCGAGGAAAGGGTCACGTACAGCACGTCGTGGTGCATGAGGTAGCACATGTCGCCGGGGGTGAGAGTGGCTCTCTCCACGATCCGGTCGACGATCTTTTCCTCGTTTTTGCGCAGCAAAGTGGCCCGTGGCTCTTCGGCAAGGGTCACGCGGAGCATCCCGCACAGCGACTTCACGGCCTTTTCCCGGGACAGAATCATGGCTTCGCGCCGCGCGGCGGCGATCCTCGCCTCGCTCTGCTCCCTCAGATATTCTTTTCTTCTCGCGGTCTCTTCTCTGAGCTCCGCCAGGGCGGGATCCGCGTCCGCCTCCGGCTTTTCCGCCGCGACGGGCTCCTCCGCCTGCTCCGGCTCCGGGACGGGCGCCTCGGCGCGGCAGAGGTCGGCGTTTATCTTCTCGCGGCGGGCGGAGAACTTCTTTTTCATCGGCTTCAGCCCGAAGATCAGGATAATGGCCGCCAGAATGAGAAAGTTGACGATCGCGTATACGTATTCCATTACACGTCACCGCCAGTCATAAGTTTTTCGGTGAAGGCGTCCGCCATTCCGCCGGTCTGCTCGGCGAGCTTTTCGTCCGTTTCCTCCGAGAGGGCGGCGATCTCCTTCATAGAGGCGTCCTCGCTCTCCGCGAGAGACGCGGCGAGGTCGGCGATCTCTTTTTCCGCCTTTTCGGATTCCTCGGCGAGGCGTTTTTTCCGCTCCTCACGGGCCCGCTCGGCGGCGAGTTCGTTTTCCAGAAGCATACGCTTCTGTTTTTCCTCCCGCTCCGTCTCGCGTTCCTCGGCCTCCAGCTGGGCGCGGCGGATCTTCTCCTTCCGGGCGTCGATGTTTTTCAGCACCGGTTTCAGGAGAAGACCGTTCAGCACGAGCATGAAAAGCACGAAGCAGATGACGGTCCAGACGACGTCGGACAGGTTGATGTTCATTTAGCTGATCTTGCCCACCAGCAT
>JAFWWR010000353.1 GCA_017518025.1 Clostridia bacterium | reverse complement strand
GGTCCGACCGCGCCTTTTTGCAAAGCGCATGGGTTATTGTTTGGATACGGGTTTTTTATAAGTCACAGAGGAAGTTATACCCGAACAAAAGGGCGCGGATCGTCGGGTCCCGACCGCTCGAGCGCTTGCCGTTCTCAGTCAAGGATGAACTGTGCGGGATCGATGTCCATCTTTTCGCAGAGATCGTACACGAGGTCCCTCAGAACTGCCATATAGGCGTCTTTTGCCTCGACGGTGTCGCCGGGAAGGACGTCATAGGGGATCAGGTTGTTGAGGACCTGGGTGGCGAACTGTGCGAACGCGCTGTCGGCCGCCTGAGTGTTTGCGTGGATCGCGCCGACGGGATCGTCGATGACGGACTGGATCGCGTCCTTGAGGGCCGCGATGTAAGCCGCGTCGTCATCGCCGGGGATGTCGGCGTCGGTCAGCAGGCCGTTGCTCCGGTCAGCGACCGTCTCGCCGTAAACTGCGTTGTACAGGTACAGCGCGGAGCAGTAGCCGTTCAGAGCAGCGCCGAGATCTTCCTGGGTGGGAAGACCGGCGACGGCCTTGTGGGCGTTGTTATGGGTATTCACAAAGGTGAAGCCCCAGTTCTCGAATCCGGCGTTGATCTTGGCGATGCACTCCTCTTCTTCACCGGCACGGTAGTTGAAGTTGCTGTTCCAAGTGAAGTAGTAGTACTCCTTGTCTTCGCCGAACAGGGCTCTGATCTTCGGAAGAACGGGCTCGTAAGGTCCGTTGTGTCCGTGAGCCATTACGTCCGCCAGGATCTCCTCGGTGGTGGCGCCGGCGGTGAGCTCGAGCTCGTAGCCCTCATCTGCCTGCCATACCCAGTAATCCTCGCCTCTGTCAATGGAACGGCCGTACTTCACGTTAGTATCGACCGCCGCGATGACGATGACGTCGAGGGACGCGATCTTTTCCTGATTCGACTCATAGGTCATGAGGTTCGACCACTCGGCCAAGATCTGCTCGGGGGTGCAGCCCTCCTTGGAGAGCTGTACCAGCTTCACGTTCTTGTCCGCCGCGATGGCGCCGAACTGCTCGATCATGCCGGAGTCGATGGTGGTGCTGTCGCCGAAGAAGCCGATGGTGAGGGTGTCCTCGTCGGTCTCCTCAACGGTAGCGGCGTCGAGGAAGCGGGTGACCATGGCGGACGCCTCGGCGCGGGTGATAGACGCGTCGGGATCGAACTCGCCGTTCTCTCTGCCGTTGACTACGCCGGAGCGGTACATTGTGTCGACCGCCTGAGCGGCGAATTTCGCGACGCTGTCCGCGTCGGCGGGAGCGCCCTCACGGGTGGCGGGAAGCGCCAGCTCCTGAGCGGCCTCGAATCTGTACAGCATGGTGGCGAACTCGGCGCGGGTGATCTTCCCGTTCGGGTCGAACTCAGACGCGGTCCTGCCGTTCACTATGCTGTTCTTCTGCGCCCAGGCGACTGCCTCGGCGTAGTACTTGCCGTCCTTTACGTCGGCGAAGGTGCTGCCGGCTTTGACGTCGGGCTCGTTGGCGGCGCGATACAGGATCGTGGCGCACATGCCGCGGGTCAGCGTGCCGTTCGGGTCGAACTCTGTTGAGGAGACTCCGTTCATGAGTTTTGTCTCATAGACCTTTTTGACGTTGCCGTAGTACCATTTGCCGCTCTTGACGTCTGCGAACGGCAGATCTCCGCCGTCCTTCGCCGCGAAAGAGGCGAGCGGCAGAAGCATGAGCATCGCCAGCACGACCGAGATCAGCATTAATGTTTTCTTCATTTTCTTTTTCTCCTTTCAAAGAATCGGGGTGGGATCCCGGCGCTCCGTAATGCCTTCGGAGCGCCTCCCCGCGTACATAAAACCACATTTCGGAGGCGGAGTCAATAGGTCCCGAGAAGAAAAATCGGCCGTCTGACGAGTTTGGTACGTCTTTGTCGAGTTTGGCACCAAAGCGCCGTGAACAAGGGCAAAAACGCGCCCCCTCACAACGCAAAAAACGGGAGGACGCATCCTCCCGTTTCCGGCGCGACGGCTCACCCTCCGTTTTTCTTCTTTTGCTCCTCGATCTGCTTTTTCGCCTGTTCCATGATCTTGTCCATCCTCTCCCGGTATTCCTTTTCCGGCTCCGCGGATTCGATGGCGTAGATGCAGTGCAGGTCGCAGAGAAGACTGTCCGGCAGAGTCATGTTATCGTCCCATGG
>JAFWWR010000352.1 GCA_017518025.1 Clostridia bacterium | reverse complement strand
GCGCACGGTTCGAATACGAAATCGAGCGTTGTATTGCACTGCTTCTCACATCATCACGGTTTCGTTATCGGAGAGCGTTAGTGGCGGCCTGTTCGAATACGAAATCGTCAGTTGTATTGCTCTCCTTCTCACATCATCATGGTTTCGTTATCGGAGAGCGTTTGAGCAGAATGCGGGAAAAAGCCTTCCCCTTGAGGGGAAGGTGGATTTGAGGGTCCTTGAGGACCCGAAAAGACGGATGAGGTGGACCCGGAAGCTCTTTCGACGCCTCATCTGTCTCGCCGCCGTTCGGTCTCTCTTGCCGCCCGAAGACGTCACAAAAATGCGAAATATTCGCATTTTTTTGTTGACACGGCGGCGGAGGAGGTGTATAATACGATTTGCGACAAATTCGCAAATATTCGTCCGCTTCCCGCGGACGCCGGAAGGACCCCTCTCATGAAAAAACTCGTTTCCCTTGTTCTTTGCCTCACATTTCTGATCTGCGCCCTCGCCGGATGCTCCGCCGTCAAAAAAAACGACGGAAAGCTCCGTGTGATCGTGTCGATCTTCCCGGTCTACGACTGGGTCCGCAATATCGTCGGAGACTCCGATGAAGCGGACGTGACGCTTCTGCTCGACAGCGGCGTCGATCTGCACAGTTTCCGGCCCGACGCGGACGACATCGCCGGGATCGCCTCCGCCGACGTGCTGATATGCCTCGGCGGTCTGTCCGACGACTGGGTCGACGGCGTGGTGAGATCCTCCGGCAACGGGGACCTGACCGTGGTCCGTCTCCTGGACCTTCTCGGAGACCGTGCAAAGGAAGAAGAGCTTGTGGAAGGCATGCAGGAGGAGGAAGAGGAGGAAGAAGGGCCGGAGTACGACGAGCACGTCTGGCTCTCCCTGAAAAACGCCTCATACCTCACGGAGCGGCTGGCGGAAGTCCTCGCCGAAGCCGACCCCGACAACGGGGAATCATATAAAAAGAACGCCGCGGGATACGCGGCAAAGCTCGACGAACTTGATAAAGAATACGCGGAAGCGGTGGCCGCCGCCCCGGTGAAAACGCTGGTCTTCTGCGACCGTTTCCCGTTCCGCTACCTCACGGACGACTACGGCATCACCTACTACGCCGCCTTCGCCGGCTGCTCCGCCGAGAGCGAGGCGTCCTTCGAGACGGTGGCGACCCTGGCGGGGAAAGTGGACGAGCTGGGGCTCCGGTCCGTGATAAAGCTCGAGACCTCCGACGGCGCCGTCGCAAAGGCGGTGATCGAGTCCACCGGGTCGAAGGATCAGCAGATCCTCACCATGAACTCCCTTCAGTCGGCCACGGGAGCGGGCGGAGAGACCTACCTCTCCGTGATGGAGGACAACCTCAAGGTGCTGAAAAAGGCGCTGAACTGACTAAAAAAGGAGATTTGAAATGGCGCTTCTGACATGCCGCGATCTTTCCCTCGGATACGACGGGCGGGAGGTCGTCGGCGGACTGAACATCGAGATCAACGCCGGCGACTACCTCTGCGTGGTGGGCGAGAACGGCTCCGGCAAGACCACCCTGATGAAGACGATCCTGGGGCTGTCCGCCCCTCTCGGCGGCGAGATAATCTTCGGCGACGGCCTGCACCGTGACGAGATCGGATATCTGCCGCAGCAGACCCTCGTTCAGCGGGATTTCCCCGCCTCCGTGCGGGAGATCGTCCTGTCGGGCTGCGGCAACCGCGCCGGTCTGCGCCCCTTCTACAGCCGGGACGACAAGCGGCTGGCGGCGGAAAATATGGATAGAATGGGCATCGGCGGCCTGGCGGGCCGCTGCTACCGGGAGCTCTCGGGCGGCCAGCAGCAGAGGGTCCTTCTGGCCCGCGCTCTCTGCGCCACGAAGAAAATGCTTCTGCTGGACGAGCCGGTGACCGGCCTCGACCCGGCAGCCACCTCGGAGCTGTACGACCTGATCTTCTCCCTCAACAGGAACGACGGGATCACTGTCGTCATGATCTCCCACGACGTGGACGCCGCCGTCCGTTACGCGACGATGGTGCTCCACATAGGAAAAAACGTGTTTTTCGGCGCGAAGGAGGATTACCTCGGTCGCGGCCCCGGTTTCGGGCCCGGGAAAGGGGGCGACCGGCGTGACTGAGATCCTGAACAAGCTCGCCCTGTACTTCTCCCTCCCCGGAGTCCAGCGCGCCTTCGTCGCCGGAGTGCTCATAGCGCTCTGCTCCTCCCTGCTGGGGGTGACGCTGGTGCTGAAGCGGTTTTCATTTATCGGCGACGGTCTGTCTCACGTGGCGTTCGGCGCCCTCGCCATCGCCACCGTTCTGAAAATGACCGACGAAATGCCGCTGGTGCTGGCGATCACGGTGATCTGCGCCGTTCTGCTCCTCAGGACCGGGCAGAACGCCAGGATCAAGGGCGACGCGGCGATAGCAATGATCTCCGTGGGGGCGCTGGCGCTCGGATACCTCATTCTGAACGTCGCCCCGAGGGGCGCCGCGAGGACCGGCAACCTTGCCGGGGACGTATGCACGACTCTGTTCGGCTCCACGTCCATACTCACCCTCACCCGGACGGACGTGATCCTCTGCGCCGTGCTGTCCGCGGCGGTGGTCGGCGCCTTCATCTTCTTCTACAACAAGATCTTCTCGGTCACCTTCGACGAATCCTTCGCCAAGGCGACGGGAATGAAAACGGGACTTTACAACCTGATAATCTCCGTCATCGTGGCGGTGGTCATCGTCCTCGCCATGAATCTGGTGGGGTCCCTCCTGATCTCCGCCCTCATCATCTTCCCGGCGCTGTCCGCCATGCGGGTGTTCAAGACGTTCCGCTCCGTGACGGTCTGCTCCGCCGTTCTGTCGGTGGTGTGCGCCCTTGCCGGCCTGCTGATCTCCATTCTTGCGGGAACTCCGGTTGGTTCCACCATCGTGGCGGTCGACATCGTGGCCTTCGCGGGGTTCTCCGCCGCCGGGTTCATCGTAAGGAGAACGGGAAAATGAGAAAATCGGCGTGCTTTGTCCTTATCGTCTCGACCGTCCTCGCTCTGTTCTCCTGCGCCGCGGACGACGCCGCGCCTCGGGGGAAGACGGTGGACGAGGTGCTCAGAAATGAGATCGGGCAAAACGGCGGCTCCCCGGCGACATCGGCGACGGAGACAGAGCCGCCGGAAACCGAAACGGAAATGGG
>JAFWWR010000351.1 GCA_017518025.1 Clostridia bacterium | reverse complement strand
GTCAGCGATCTCGATCATGGCGGGGCTTCTCGCCGCGTCGCTGATCCTTTTCAGCGCCTACGTCGTTTACGACTCTTTCTATACTCAGGAAACGGCTTTCTCGTCGTGGGAGCTGCTGCAGTACAAGCCGGGGCTCGCCACCGACTGGGCCGGACCTCTGTCCGGTCAGGATAAGCTCGCCGCGATAAACGAGGACTACCGCGCCTGGCTGACGCTTTACGAGACAAACATCGACTATCCCGTTTTGCAGGGCCCCAACGACGTGTATTACGCTTCGCGCGACATCTACGGGGAAGAGAGTCTGACCGGTTCGATCTACCTTGACGGCGACAACTCCGCCGATCTCAGCGACGGGTACAATCTGATCTACGGTCACCATATGGCGAACGGCGCCATGTTCGGCGGGATCGACGAATACTTCCTCGATCAGGATTACGTGTTGTCTCACAAATTCGGTATGCTCGTAACTCCAGTCGGGCTTTACGATCTTGAAGTTTTCGCAGTCGCGAAAACCGACGCATACGACGAAGTTATTATGGACGCGACCCCGGAGAGAACTCCGGAAAGCGTTATCGAATACCTGCGTAATCCCACAGACGGCGTCAGAGTCGTTTACTTTGACGAGGAAGCGGTGATCGGCGCAACGAAGGTCGTCGCTCTGTCCACCTGCGAGTCCGCGGTGACCGACGGACGGCGCGTGGTGTTCTGCGTCGCGACTCTCAAGAACCTGATCGAGATCGAGCTTCCCTGCTACGAAGGCATATACGACGCCATGACGCACACCGTCCGGGCGGTGGTGAACTATCCCGAAACAGTGTCCGGAAAAAATACCGGCGAAGAGATTTCCGACGTTCTCCTGGCACCGTCCAAGGGCCTCGTTGATTCCGTCGTCAATTACACCGACGCGGGCACGTCCGCACGGATCAGTTTCGTTGACGGCGAGTCCGATCCCGTTCACCCCGATAAAGACTTCCCCGCGGGCACGGTCGTCGAGTACAGCACCGACGGCGGAGAGACGTGGACCACCGAGCTTCCGTCCATCAAAAACGTCGGCAGGGTCGACGTTATCGCGCGCGCGGTGAACAAGAACTACGGTATCGCGACGACGGAGGGCTATTTGATCGTCCATCCCCGCCCGGTGACCGTTACCGCAAATGATTCCGGCAAGCTGTACGGAGATCCCGATCCCGAGTTCTCCGCCTCGGTCGAGGGTGTGATCGACGATCAGAAGATCGTTTATACGCTGTCGCGTCCTGGCGCGGGCACCGACGAGGATCCCGGCACCTACAGGGACGCCATAGTACCGGCGGGCAAGGAGGATCAGGGCAACTATATCGTATCTTACGTCCCCGCCGACTTCACGATCACGAAGAACGAAATGGCGATCTTCGCCTCGGGCTACGAGGGCATCTACGACGCTCAGCCCCACGGCGCGGACGTTACCGTCACCGTTAAGGACGGCACCACCGTCGAGTACAGCACCGACGGCGGAAAGACGTGGACGACCGATCCCCCGACCATCACAAACGGCGGAGAGATCCCGGTGCTGGTCCGCGCGACCAATCCTGGCTACAATACCGTCGAGGCAGAGGTCACCCTCAAAGTGACCCCGAGACCCGTTACCGTCACCGCGAAAGACGCGCGCAAGGCGGAGGGCGATCCCGATCCCGAGTTCGAGGCGACCGTCGAAGGCGTGATCGACGGATATAAGATCGTCTATACCGTCGGCCGCAAGCAGACCGACGAGACCGCCGGACTGTACAAAGGCGTGATCATACCGCTGGGCGACGAGTACCAGGGCAACTACGTTGTGACCTACGTCCCCGCGGACTTCGTGATAGACCCGAAACCCGCGGAACCCGTTCCGATCGTTCCCGTCAACCCCAAGACGGGACAGTTCCTCGGAAACAACGCGTGGGCGCTTCTCAACCTGATCTGCGTAGTCCTGACCGTATACCTGCTCGTTCCCGTCTTCCATCTCAGGGATAAGTTCGGCAGATCGAAGCTGATGAAACAGCTCAACGGAGCGGCGGGCGAGACTTACGTCGAGTATGAAGACGCCGAGACAGACGGTTACGAAGACGACGGGCCGCTTTACAGAGTGAAGAAGTTCCTGCGCCGGCTGAGAGCGGGCGTCGGGATCGAGGTCCTGACCGCGGCACTCGCGATAATCGCGTTCATTCTCACCGAGAACTTGCGGAATCCCATGGTCTTCATTGACAAGTGGACTCCTCTGATGCTCGGCATCCTGCTGGTCGCGTGGATAATCGACGTGCGGCTGGCGAGATACAGAGAAGACAAAGAGCAACCTCATTCGGAGCAGAACGAAAAGCACGAATGACTATTTGACCAAAACACATAAAATCCGTAGGATTCATCTCTAAGGTGAAAATCCTACGGATTTTTTCATCTTTTAATGTGCTTTTCTATCGCCGTTTTTGCCCCTTGACGTACGCCAGTACGCCTGACGGGACAAAGAACGGCGATTCTGCATCCAAATGAGATTACTCTATACACGCCTCATTATTATTGATTTTCCGCCGCGGATGTGGTAAACTGTAGTCGAAAAAAAGGCGAGAGGAGGCGGACCGCGTGACCGAGAACGAACTGAAGGAATCTCTCAAGTCGCCGGAGGGCGGATATTTCTTCTACGGCGACGAAGACTACATGAAGCAGCACTACGTCCGCCGCCTGCGGGACGCCGTGCTGGGCGGCGCCATGCTGCCGGAGATGAACCACATAAAGTTCGAAAAGGACGATTTTTCGCTCACGGCGCTGGAGGACGCCCTCGCGACGCCGCCCGTCATGGACGAAAAGAAGCTGATAGAGATCCTGATCCCGGATCTTGCCTCCATGAAAGAGGAAGAGCAGGCGGCGCTCCGGGACGTGCTCGCAACGGTGCAGAACAGCCCCGGCGCGGTACTGGTGCTGACCGTCGCCGCCGGCGGATTCGACCCCGGCAAGCCGAAGACGCCGTCCGCGGCGCTGAAGGCGTATTCGAAAGTCATCAAACCGGTGGAGTTTCCGCTTCAGCCGGAGGGAAAGCTGATCCGCTGGCTCAGCCGCCACGCGGCGGACGCGGGCATCGAGGCCGACACGGACGCGCTCCGTGAGATTATCCGCCTCTGCGGGCGTTCCATGTTCCGCCTGTCGGCGGAGATCGACAAGGCGTGCGCTCTTGCGCGGTCGAGGGGCGAAAAACGGCTCACCGCAGCCGCGGTGACGGAGTCTGCGACCCGCACTCCCGAGGACGAGGCGTTCGCCCTGGCAAATTCCATTATGCGAGGCGACGCGAAGGTCGCCGCGGACTTCGCGGGACGGGCTCTCCGCCGAGGCGAGGACCCCATAAAGCTGCTCGCCAACCTGTCGTCGGTGTTCTGCGAGCTTGCCGTCGTCTCCCATCTGGTGAAACACGGAGCCACCGCCGCCGACGTGGCGGAAAAACTGAAAACCCACTCCTACCGGGCGGGACTGCTGGTAGGCGCCGTCCGGGGGATCAGGACCGAGATCCTCGACCGGGTGCTCTCGATGTTCGCCGAGACCGAACAGAAGATGAAATCGTATTCTGTCCGGGACGACTCGTCGCTCATCCGCCTCGTCTGCATCGCCGCCGGAGTTTTCGGCGGAGGAGGCCGGCAGTGGAGAAGATAAAGCTCACGGTCCCCGTGATCGTGGAGGGCAAGTACGACAAGGCGGCCGTCACCCGGGTGATCGACGGGCTCGTCGTCACCACAGACGGATTCCGCGTGTTCAAAAGCGGGGAGAAGCGGGCGCTGATCCGTCGCGTGTCGGAGAACGGAGTCGTCGTCCTCACGGACAGCGACGGCGCGGGCGGCGTGATCCGCTCGTACCTCAACGGGATCGTGCCGAAGGAGAAGATATTTCCTCTCTACGCGCCGCAGATCAAAGGGAAAGAGCGGCGGAAGTCCGCTCCGTCGAAGGCGGGATTCCTCGGCGTGGAGGGCGTGGGAGATACCGTCCTGCGCGACCTGTTCGCCCGTCTCCGGGAGGGTCATCCGGAGCTTTTCGGGGGCGGCGCCGCCGGAAGAGAAGTCGGCGGGATCACGAAAACGGACTTTTTCGAGCTCGGCCTCTCAGGAGGCGAGGGATCGGCTGCGAAGCGCGACGCGCTGGCGGAGTCGCTGGGCCTGCCGCGCGGCATGACGGCGAACGGTCTTCTCGGTGCGGTAAATATGATATGTACGAGGGACGATTTTCTGAAACTTGCGGGAGAAATACGGAAATGTGGCGAAGAATAACGGGCGTTTCATCCTGAAGCGCCCGGTTTTTTTGATCCGGGCGTTACTTTCGCCATTTTTTCGGTAGTTTACTGTCAGAGGGGAACGGGAGGCGGACGCGCCTCCGTCCGCTCATTCTGTGAAGGGAGGACAGTCTATGGACGACAAGACGGACGTTCAGGTGCACATGGAGGACGTCGGGATCGTGAGATTATTTCTCGGGAGAGACGAGGGCGCCCTCCGGGAGGCGGGCGAAAAATACGGCAGGATGATGGGCCGCCTTGCGCGGAACGTGGTCGGGAACGAGAGCGACGCGGAGGAGTGCGTCAGCGACGCGCTTCTCGCCGCCTGGAACAGCATCCCGCCTCACGAGCCGGAGAAGCTGGGGCCGTATCTGGCGCGGCTCACCAGGAACGTCTCGCTCAAGCGGCTCCGCCGGAACACCGCCGCGAAAAGAGGAGGCGGAGTGGCCCTCTTGTCCCTCGGGGAGCTGGAGGAATGTATCCCCGGCGGGGACGGCATCGCGGAGGATCTCGCGGAGGAGGGGGAGGCCGCCCGGGTGATAAACGAATTCCTGTCCGGCGAGAGCCGCACGAAAAGGGTGATCTTCGTCCGCAGATACTGGCATATGGACACCGTTCCGGACATCGCCGCGATGACGGGATATTCCGAAGGGAAGATAAAGATGATCCTCATGAGGATGAGGAAAAAACTGCGTGAAAAGCTGGAAAAGGAGGGGATATTCGTATGAAAAAATCCGAAAAGCTTTGTGACGAAATTGAACTGATAGATGAAAGATATATTGAAGAAGCGGAACAGGCCGCCGGCGACCGCAGCCCCGTCCGCGGAAGGAGGATCGTCCTGCGGCGGGCCCTTATCGCCGCCGCCGTGGCGGCTGTGGTCGGCGCGACGGCGTTTATGATCCCCGCTCTGATAAAGGGGAGAGGCACAACGCCCCCGGCAGGCATTCCTATCGAAAGCGAGAGTGAAACAGATTTCGGGACGGAACCGGTCACCGTCGAACCGAAATCGGAAGGCCAGCAAACAGACGACTATCCCACGGGAGGCACCGGCATGTGCAAAGTCCACGCTGAGTCGTTCCACAGCTACTCTCAGGAAATGATAGCTCTCGTGGGTGAAGATGAGTTCTATGAATGGACTAAAGAGGCGGAAAAAGGTCCCTTGGAGGACGGCTGTCCTTTTCCCGACGGCAATGTATATCGATACATTTTGCATTTCAATGTTTCAAGGTCAGACCTCGAAGAGATTTATTACAACACGAGCCTGTATTACGATTCGGTACTGAATTTTGACGTCTTGTATTCTGGCGACGATGAAGCTGTCGACGAATTCTATAGAAACGTCGACGAATTACATATCATCGAAGAAAAGAGGCGAGCGTTCTGGGAACTCAAATCAGAACCTCAGTGGTCTGATTCGGGCGAGAAGTGGTTCGATACTTTCGGAAACTACCAGGTCACGCCTCAGACGAGCATTAAAGCGGTCGTGGACGTCTATGGTCTCTCCCGAGAAGAAGTCGAGGCGATGATTGCAAAAGAGGCGGCAAGGAAAGACTACGTCTACGACTACAATATCGACGCTTTGTTCGACGGATCCATGGACGGACTCTCCCCCATGGAGCAGGACGCCCTGTTCTGCGGCATCACAGACCCCATGACTGAATGATCCTGCGCAAAAAACGGCTGATTTTATCTTCAGCCGTTTTTTGTTTCCCCGAAAACCGTTCTGTTTGCAAAAAATGAAGATTTGTTATAGAATATACCTGCGCCGGCGGGCGGGGCTCCTGCGGCGGCAGAGGCCGCCGAGATAGAATTGATCGCGGCGAATTCACCTCGCCGCGAAACTTTTTAAAAAAACGTGACTTTTCCGGTGTGTTTTACGAGTTTATTGTCAGAGGGGCAGACGGACGCGCCCGCCCCGGAACGATTTTGTGAAAGGAGGTCGTCTATGTCTCTCGAAAAGGATTCCCGCGTGCACAGGGAAGACCGCGAGATCGTAAAGCTCTTTCTGGAGAGGGACGAGGGGGCGCTCCGGGAGGTGCGCGACAAGTACGGATCGATGATGGACCGCCTGGCGCGCAACGTTGTCGGCGACGCGTCTGACGCGGAGGAGATCGTCAGCGACGCACTCCTCGCCGCCTGGAACAGCATCCCGCCCCACGAGCCGGAGAAGCTGGGGCCCTATATGGCGCGGCTGACGCGCAACTTGTCGGTAGATCGGCTCCGCCGGGAGACCACCGCCAAAAGAGGCGGCGGAGTGGCCGACGTGTCCTTCAGCGAACTTGAGGAATGTATCACCGGCGACTCGGGGTCAGTGGAAGAGCTGGCGGACCGTGAGGAGATCGCCCGGGTCATAAACGGATTCCTGTCGGAGGCCGGCAGGAGCGGAAGGGTCATCTTCGTCCGCAGATACTGGTATATGGACAGCATCCCGGACATCGCGTCGTCTCTCGGCTTTACCGAGAGCAAGGTGAAGATGACTCTTTCCCGAATGAGAAAAAAACTGCGCGAAAAACTGGAAAAGGAGGGTATTATCGTATGAAAAGACCGGAAAAGCTCCATGACGTGATGATGGAGCTGATAGACGAAAAATACATAGAAGAAGCGGAACAGGCCGTAAGACACGACAGCCCCTCTAAAAAAAGGAGGATCGTCCTGCGGCGGGCCATTGCTGCCGCCGCCATAGTAGCGGTAGTGGCATCGGTAGTCGTGATCGCCGGTGAGATCCGTCACGACAAGACCTACGTCTCACCCGAGGGCGAGACTGTCGAGCTGGATTTCCAAGGAACAGAGGATATGCCAAACGGCTCTTTCGTGGAAAAATACACAGATCAGGAAGGAAACAAATACTCCTTCGACGAAGAAGGAAGCAACACTTTTTACATCATGAGCCCCGAAAGATACAAAGAACATCTGTACCGGTATCAGAACGGTGAGTATGATTCCATAGAAGAGGAAAAGGCGGACGAGATCGCCTCCGCAGCTCTTTCGGCGAAATACGGCGAGTATTTCGACGATATGATTCTCATTAACGCGGATTTTGACGAGAACGAGGGATCATGGCGTTTGTATTATGCTCAAATGCTCGGAGAGGGTGGCTTTATCGAAGGAATAAACTGTTTTGCGGAAATACTTGACGACGGTTCGATAGGTTATCTGGGCTTGCACGGAGTCCCGGAATTTGTAGGGATCGGCGACGACCAATTGAAACAGATCACGCTTGAGGGTATTATCGAAGACATCGAACAAAGCTTAAAGTACAATTACAGAGACGCGTTTGTATCGTTTGAGATCGACAGGATCAGGTTAAGAACACAGAACGGTTATTATTGGGTCAATGTTAGTATTTTGCCGACGTTCCAACCGGCCGAGATAGGGCCCGAATGCGGTGAGATGCAGTTCGGATACTACTTTGACAAATGAGTCCCCGGCGCATTGTGACAACAAGGGCTTACCTGAAATCACAACCGCTCCGATGAGCCACGGCCGCCGGAAAACAAACGAATATGCTGAAAAAACGGAGGTTTTTATGAAAAAATCAATTATCATTTCAATCGTTCTGGTCTGCGTGCTTGCAATAGGCGCGATCCTTATCGTACCAAAATTTGCAGGTGCGTCGGGGGTCAAAGCCAACGCCGATACCATTTACAAGGGCGAGAAGGACGGTCCGATCATGGAAGACGATCCGTCCGCCGAAGATGCGGCTTCCATGGTCGAAAAAGAACCTGATACCACCCCCCTCTACGAGGCGACGAAGACCGTCCTTATCACCGACGGAGACGGATTCAAGGTAGTGATCGACGGAGAAGAGATCGCACTCACCCGGGACGGATCCGAGGATCACGACGGAATAAGTTGTGACAAATATGTATCGGAAAACAAAACAAGTTACGTTTTCGATTCTGATGGCGAACTTTTACACTATAGGATCAACGACGATGAAGAAGTAATGGATGCGTGTAGTTTGTATATGGAAGGCATACTTGAGGCCGTCAGCGAGGACGAGGCGGTCGGGATCGCAAAGGAGTTTCTCTATTCTCTGTTCGGAGAGAAATTCAACAAAGCGGTTCAGACGTGGTTGAGCTTCGGAGATGACGGGATGTATATGATCGATTTCAGCGAGATGGTTGGAGGAGAAAAGAACATACATGGGCTCGGGTACTACACAATGATTCTCCCTAACGGAAAAGTATTCTCTGCCGGAACGCAATGTTCCACTCTGCTCAAAGATATCAAGGCCTGCGATCTCGACCGGTTCACGGATGAGTTTTTCGAGTACGCCGCCCACGAGAGACTTACGGAATTATACGGTAACGATCTTATATCTTTT
>JAFWWR010000350.1 GCA_017518025.1 Clostridia bacterium | reverse complement strand
GGATCAGGATGAGATATCCGTGGACAAATCCTTCGTGGCGGATCACGACGCGGAGCTGCTCCGGGTGGCGCTGATCCGCGCCATGAAGGAATCGCCCGTTAACGACGAAAAGGAGAGGGACAAGTTCACCCCCTTCGTTGCTCCGCCGGCGGTCTCCGTAGTGGAGGTGGCGACGAATCTGGTGTCGCGGCTGAAAAGAAACAAAAAACTGTACCTTGACGAATACCTCGTCTCGGCGGGCCGATCGGAGCTCATCGCCAAGTTCATGGCGATACTGGAGCTCTTCAAGAGCGGATACGTCACCGTGTCCCTCGACGGCGCCGAAGAGGTCGACGGAGTCGTCACGGCCACGTCCCACATAAGCGTGCGCCTCAGCGACGAGGCCACGGACGAGGCGCTGTCGGAAGCGTTCAGCGGCCTGACGGAATAAGTGAAAACGGAGGTGCGAGCCACTTGGACAACGCAAACAACATGGAAGAAAAAAAGACCATTGCCGACGCGGCGGGACTGGGCGACAGACTCACTCTGGGCGAATGCATGACAGCGGACGAGCCCGAGAGAGAGGATCTGACCGGAGACGTGCCGAAGTGCGAGCGGATCATCGAAGCGGTCCTCTTTGCCGCAGGTCACCCGGTCACCTACGCGAAACTCGCTGAGGTGCTGGGCACCACCGCCGGGACGTGCCGGAAGATCGTCGGCGACTACGCGGACAAGTACAACGGTGAATGCGGGATCGAGCGCGGCGTGATGCTGGCGGTCTACCCCGATTCGTGCCAGCTCTGCACGAAAGAGGACTACGGCAAATTCGTGAGAGAGGCGCTGGGGATCAGGAGGGGCGGCAACCTGTCCAACACGTCTCTCGAGGTGCTCGCCATCATCGCGTATAACCAGCCGGTGACGAGAGTTTACATCGACACGGTGCGCGGAGTGGATTCGAGCTACACGGTGTCGTCGCTGTTCGACAAGGGGCTCATCGAGCCCTGCGGACGGCTGGACGTGCCGGGTCATCCGCGCCTTTACAGGACCACGGAGAACTTTCTGAGAGTTTTCGGTCTCTCTTCCCTCTCCGATCTGCCCGCGGTGTCAAGGGACGATATCCTGGGCGAAGGGCTGACGGAGATCTCCGGGCAGTACACCATCAAAACCGAGCTCGCCGGAGAGGAAACCGGCGGCGGAGAAACGGAATGAAGCCGCTGATCATCATATCGGCGATAATCCTCTTCTTCGTCCTGCTCCTCATGTCGAAATTCCGGGTCCGGGTCGTGACGGGCGATCCTCTGACAGTCCGCGCGGGGCTGGGGCCGGTCATGATAAAGATCTTCCCCCGGAAGAAGAAACGAAAGAAGATCCCCCTCTCGAAGTTTTCCCAGAAGAAGTACCTCAAAATGAGCGAAAAACTGAGGAAAAAGGAAAAACGGAAGGCGGCGAAGGAAGCGAAAAAGAAGAAGGAAAAGACGGAAAAAGCGGAGAAGGAGAAAAAATCGCTCTCCGAGCGGATCGAGGATATCAAATCCATCGTCCGCCTCGCCGTCAAAACCGCCGGAAAATACTCGAAGAAGATAACCGTCACTGTCAAGCGCTTCCGCGTGACCGTGGGAGGCGACGACGCGGCGGAGACCGCGAAGACCTACGGCGCCGTCGCCGGAGCCCTGTCGTACCTGACGGAGCTGCTGCCCGCGGCGGTCACGTTCCGTGCGGGACCCGGGGCGATCTCCGCGGACGCGGATTTTCTCGCGGAGAAGATCGCCTTCGACGCCGACGCCGAAGCGGCGATACGGCTCATCAACGTTTTACGTATCGGTCTTGCCGTTCTGACGGGGAAGACGGGCGGCAGATAAGATAAATAAAAGATACTTACCGGAAGGAAGGATAAATCAATGGAAGACAACAAATTGAAGGACATGATCAACGCGTCTCTGGAGAACATCAGGTCGATGCTCGACGCGAACACCATCATCGGCGACCCCATCGTCACCGACGCGGGAACTACGCTGATACCCATCTCGAAGATCACCGTGGGCTACGTCTCCGGCGGGATCGACTACAAGAAGAAGGGCGACGACAAAGAGAGCAAGTTCGCGCCGAACAACTTCGGCGGAGGCGGCGGAACGGGCATCACGGTCTCTCCCGTGGCCTTCATCGTCATAGGTCCCGACGGAAAAGCGGAAATGCTCAACGTCGGCGCGCCGGCGGCTCCCGCCGACACCGCGTCTCAGGTCATCGGCCTCGTGGAGCGCTCTCCCGAGCTGATCGAAAAAATCAAGGGCGCTTTCAAGAAAAAAAGCGGCAAAGAGTAATTAAGTTACATCATACCCTAAATTTCTCGCGTCCGTCCGCAGTATACAGGGCCTCGTTTTGATGAATCATAAAAACGACTTATCAAACGATAGGAGGCGAGAGATTTGGTTTCTCCGAAAAAGGCGTTTATGTGCTTTGCCGCCGTTTTGCTGGCGGCGACTTCAGCCGCGCCCTGCTTTCCGTCCTCCGGGAGGAAGAGCGCGCCGGGCGTATCGGCGGAGTCTGCGATCCTCATCGAGGGCGACTCGGGACGGGTCATCATGTCGAAAGACCCCGACAAAAAGCTCCCAATGGCGAGCACAACGAAGATAATGACGGCGCTGGTGGTCCTGGAGAACGGCGGAGTCGACGGTGACGTGACGGTCCCGCCCGAGGCGGCGGGGGTCGAGGGAAGCTCTGCGTACCTCAAAAGCGGAGAGGTCGTCCCGAAAAAGGACCTTCTGTACGCTCTGATGCTGCAGAGCGCCAACGACGCGGCGGTGGCGCTGGCGGTGGATACCGCCGGGAGCGTGGAGGATTTTGCCTCCATGATGAACGACAGGGCGGAAAAACTCGGACTTGACGGCACGCACTTCACGAATCCCCACGGCCTCAGCGACGACGGCCACTACACCACGGCGCGGGATCTGGCGCGCCTGACGGCGTACGCGCTGAAAAACCCGGTTTTTGAGAAGATCGTCTCGACTTACGAATACACGACCTCCCCGTGCGAGAACGGCGTATCGCGTGTCTACGTGAACCACAACAGACTGCTGCGCGACCTCGGCGGTGCAGTGGGAGTCAAGACCGGCTATACCCGCGACAGCGGCAGATGCCTCGTGTCGGCGGTGCGTCGGGACGGTCTGCTGACCGTGGCGGTGACTCTGTCCGATCCCGACGACTGGCGGGATCATAAGGCGCTCCACGAATACGGCCACTCCGTCTGGTCCGTGAGAGTTCTGGCGGAGCCGCGCGAGGTCACGGTGGACGTACCCTGCGTGGGCGGAGACGTGCCCACGGTCCGGCTCTCCAACTCGGACTACGTGCGCTGTCCTTTACCGGACGACGCCAGGATAACAAAGACGGTCGAATGCGACAGGTTTTTTACACCTCCCGTGGCCCGGGGAGACGCTGTCGGAACGGTGGTGTTTTACGCCGACGGGAAAGAAGTCGCCTCCGCGCCGCTTTTCGCGGAGCACGGCGCCGCGGAGTCGCCGGGAAAACTGTCGTTCACGGAACAAATACTGAATTTCCTCGGCAGGTAGGTTTTATAGGTGGAAAAGATCAGACTTCAGAAATATCTGTCTCTGGCGGGCGTCGCGTCCCGCAGAGCCGCGGAGCGGATGATCGCCTCGGGCAGGGTCACGGTGAACGGTAAGGCGGCGTCCGTCGGCGACACGGTGGATCCCGAAAACGATTCGGTATCGGTGGACGGGATCCCGGCGGAGCCGATCCGCGGCCATACATACGTTCTGCTCAACAAACCGGCAGGATACGTTTCCACGGCGTCCGACGAAAAAGGAAGACCCACGGTCTGCGACCTTACCGGGGACGCGGGCGGACGGATCTGGCCCGTGGGACGGCTCGATATGTATTCCGACGGGCTCATCATCATGACGGACGACGGCGAGTTGACCAACGTTCTGACACATCCCTCTCACGGGATGACGAAGACCTACGTCGCCCGGGTCACGAGGCCCGTCTCCGAGGATGACCTTATCTCCCTCGGCGAGCCCATCGAGATCGACGGAAGGATGACTGCGCCGGCAGAGGTGCGCCTGCTTCGGGTCGCAGACGGCGAATCGGAGATCGAATTCATCCTCCGGGACGGACGGAACAGACAGATCCGCCGCCTCTGCGAGAGGCGTTCCCTTCCCGTAAAGAAACTGACGAGAGTGAAGATCGGTGAACTCGCCGATCCGGATCTTGCCCCCGGCAAATGGCGCCGTCTCACGGGCCGCGAAGTGGAGTATCTGAAAAACAGCGCAATGGGGGTGAAGGAAAATGCTGATAGTTAAACCGGTGACAGACAAGGACGAACAGCGCCGTCTGTGCGGCGTGTTCGGAGCGGGATACGAAGATCATCTTATGGCGTTCCTCGCCGTGGAGGGCGAGCCGGGAGAAGAGAAAAGCGGGAAACTGCTGGGCCTTTGCCAGATCTCCCTGAGAGACGGTGAAAATGAGATCAGGACCCTCGTCCGCGCCCCCGGGACAGACGATACTGAAGCCATGATAATCATGGCGAGAGCCGCCATGAATTTCATGTACAGGTGCGAAGTCCGCGAGGTCAGGATCTCTCCATCGACGGATCCGGCCCTGATCCGGGAGCTGGGATTCCGCCAGCGCGACGGGGAGTACGTCATCGACCTGGACGAATTCTACAAAAGCCCCTGCTCGTACAACAAATAAGACGACAACGAATTATTGTCAACCTGTTTGCGAAAACAGGTTGACAATTTTTTATTTAAGTGGTATAACATATGGAAAAGAAACCTTTTCCCGGAGAACGCAGATGAAAAAACCCCAGAATTCAAAACACGTCGCCGCGTCCCTCGCGCTGACTGCTCTGTTCGTGGCGCTGATGGCGGTGTGCGCTTTTCTCAGCGTGCCTTTTTCGCCGGTATCGTTCACCATGCAGACCTTCGCCGTTTTCCTTGCAGTCTACGTTCTCGGCACGAAGAGAGCGGTCGCCGCCGTGACGGTCTATATCGCCATAGGCGCGGCGGGGCTGCCTGTTTTCGCGGGATTCCGCGGCGGGATCGGCGTTCTGGCGGGACCTACCGGCGGATATATCGTGGGATTTCTGTTCACGGCTCTGCTCGGAGGCGTACTCACGGAACGTGCCGGAGGGCGGCGGATCCCCGCCTTTCTATCGCTGCTCTCGGGGCTCGTCCTGTGCTACGCATTCGGCACCGCGTGGTTCGCCCTCGTTTACGCCTCTTCCGGCGGAACGGTGAGCGTGTCTTTCATTCTCGGTGCGGCGGTGCTGCCGTTTATAATCCCCGATTTGATAAAAATAATACTTGCGATCGAACTCGGAAGACGGCTGAAACCCGTTGCAGACCGGATCGTGGGAGGCGAATAATGGAAAACTCAACCGTAAAAAACTATCTCCTCAAACAGCTGTCAACGAACTACGGCGAATACATTTCCGGGTCCGACATTACCGAAAAACTCGGCGTCAGCCGCAACGCGGTCAGCAAGGCGGCGATCGCCCTGGCGGAAGACGGCTACGCCGTCAGCGCAAGGACCAAGATGGGATACCGGCTCGACAAGAGCAATATGCTCAGCTCTCCGTATTGCATCGAAAACCACCTCAAAACGGACGGGATCCGCGTGAGATTCGAGAAAACGGTGGACTCCACCAACAGTGTGCTGAAGGCGGCGGCGGAGGACGGAGAGGAAGAGGGTCTCCTGCTGGTCGCCAACGAGCAGACCGGGGGCCGCGGGCGCCTCGGGCGGGATTTTTTCTCGCCTCCGGGAACGGGGCTCTATATGAGCATCCTGCTTCGCCCTACCCTGCTTTTCGGAGAGGCGCCGCTGATAACCACCTGCGCGGCGGTGGCGGTGGCGGAAGCCCTGGAAGAGATCTCGGGCAAAAAGGCCGCAATAAAATGGGTCAACGACGTGCTGATCGGGGGCCGGAAGGTCTGCGGGATCCTTACCGAGGCGTCTCTCGACATGGAACGCGGCGCCGTTCTGTGGGCCGTGCTCGGCATCGGAATCAACCTGTTTCCTCCGATGGAAGGTTTCGGCCCGCTGAGCAGCACGGCGGGGTCGGTCATCCAGGTCTACGACTGCGGAGGAGAGCTGAAGGACAGACTCGCGGCGTCGGTCTGCGACAGATTCTTCAACTATTACCGCGCCTTGCCCGAAAAACGCCACCTGGACGAGTACAGACGGCGGTCCGTACTGACCGGCCGGGACGTAACGGTCTTATCGAAAGACGAAAAAAAGCACGCCGTCGTCCTCGGGATCGACGATGATTTCCGTATCATGGTAAAATATCCCGACGGAACGGAGGAAAAGCTTTCGTCGGGCGAGGTAAGCGTGAAATTATAACGATAACGGCGGTCGCCGGCGGTCAAATCATACCGCCGGCGTTATTTCGTAATATCGGCGCCGCTTGCGAAATAAAATTGAATACGTTTTGCGAGGGGGCGGTGTCATGGGCGCGGCAGAGTACGTTTCGGGTATCCTCAACGGGCGCGTCATGCCCGCTCTTCTGATCTTCTGCGGGATCGTGCTCGCCGTCAGGATAAAACTGTTCCGCGTCGTAAGTCCGCGGGGATTCCTCCGGGATCTGAAGAGCAGTTCGAAGGGCGGCAAAAACACTCCCGTCCGCTCGCTCTGCACCGCCCTGGCGGGGACTCTCGGCGTGGGGAACATCGCCGGCGTCGCCACCGCGATCACCGCGGGCGGCCCCGGCGCCGTTATGTGGATGTGGATCGGCGCCGCCGTGTCCATGAGTGTGAAATACGGCGAGGTCGTCCTTGCGGTGAAATACCGGAGACGGGAAAAAGAGCGCTATTTCGGCGGGTCGATGTATACTATGAGGGACGGCCTTTCGGGGAGAGTCGGCCGCCGGCCGGCCGCCGTCCTCGGCGCGGTCTTCGCCGCCTTGTGTATCCTCAATTCCCTCGTCATGGGGAACCTGATACAGTCGAACGCCGCCTCGGCGGTGTTCGGGGGACCGGCGGTACCGAAGGCAGTCTGCACCATGATGGCGCTGGGAGTCCTGCTGACGGCCTTCACGGGAAAGGATCGCACCGCCGCCGTCACCGTAGCGCTTATCCCCGCCCTGTCGGCGGTTTACGTCGGTCTGTCTCTTTTTGTTATCATAACAAATTATTCCCTTTTGCCGCAGGTCTTCAAAATGATCTGCCGGGGCGCCTTCTCCTTCCGCGCCGCGGCCGGTGGAGCCGCGGGGCATACGGTCCGGGAGGCGTTGAGGTTCGGGGTGACCAGGGGGATCTTCTCGAACGAAGCCGGGTGCGGCACGTCCCCCACGGCGCACGCTTCGGCGGACGTCCGCTCGCCCCATAAGCAGGGGTGCTTCGGCATCTTCGAGGTGATCGCCGACACGCTGATCCTCTGCTCCATGACGGCGTTCGTGATACTTATCGCCGGGATCAGATACCCCGGCACGGCGGGGCTCGACGGAGTTCCGCTCACGCTCGCGTCTTTCGGCGCGGCGGCGGGGCGGAACGCGTACTATGCCATCGGCGTATCGGTGATCCTTTTCGCCTACGCCACGGTGATCGCGCAGGTGTTCTACGGAGGCGTCGCCCTCGGCTACCTCACACGCTCCCGCGCGGCAAAGAGGGTTTACGGCGTCTCCGCGGCTGCCGTAACGTTTTTCGGATGGGCGGCGCCGCCCGGGATCATGTGGATCGCCGCCGATCTCATCGTCGGGGTCATGACGGTGCTGAACGTCTCCGTTCTGCTCGTCATGAGGCGCGAGATCGGAGACGAGGCGAAACGGGGACTCGGCGAAAGATAAAAAGCGCGTCCGGAGTTCGGCGCGGCGTGATAAGGAAGTATTATGTATAAACTTTGCCGCGCCGAAAATGAAGACGCCCGCAAGCGGGCTAATGAAGAAATGAAGACGCTTCGC
>JAFWWR010000349.1 GCA_017518025.1 Clostridia bacterium | reverse complement strand
TTCGAGGACAATCCCTACGGCGAGCTGCGTTTCGCCGGCGAGGACGTCCCGACGATCAAATCCATGGACACGAAGGGTATCGTCATCTACTGCTCCACCTTCTCGAAGATCCTTTCCGCCGGAATGCGCGTGGGCTACGTCACCGCCCCCGCGGGGATCATACAGAAAATGGTCATTGCGAAGCAGGTGGAGGACGTCCACACAAACATATTCTTCCAGATGCTATGCCACAGATTCATCGACGAGTACGATCTCGACGCGCACATCGCCGGGATCCGCAAGCTCTACGGCGCAAAATGCTCGCTGATGCTCTCGGAGCTCCGGAAAAATCTCGCCGCCGACGTGAAGTTCACCCGTCCCGAGGGCGGCCTCTTCATCTGGTGCACTCTCCCGGCACGCATAAGCCAGCCCGACTTCGTCAAAGAGGCGATGAAGAGAAAGGTCGCGGTTGTCCCCGGATCCACGTTCTGCTGCGACGAGGGCGCCGAGTCCGATTCCTTCCGGCTCAACTATTCCACCCCGTCCGACGACGACATCGTCCGCGGAGTCGGGATCCTCGGTCAGATCACGAAGGAGGGAACGGTTTGAACGTCTGGCACGATATAGCCCCCTCCGAGATCACGCCCACGTCTTTTTCGGCGGTGATCGAGATCTCCAAGGGGAGCAAAATGAAATACGAGCTCGACAAGGCGACGGGGCTCATGCGCCTCGACCGGATCCTCTACACGTCGACCCATTACCCCGCGAATTACGGATTCATCCCGCTGACGTACGCCGACGACAACGACCCTCTTGACGTGCTCGTTATCTGCTCGGAAGCGATCAATCCCATGACGCTGGTGAAGGTCTATCCCATCGGAGTGCTGACCATGACGGACTCCGGCGCTCTTGACGAGAAGATAATCGCCATCCCTTTCGCCGACCCGAACTACAATATGTTCAGATCGGTGTTCGACCTGCCGTCCCACGTTTTCGCCGAGATCCGCCACTTTTTCGAGGTCTACAAGCAACTGGAAAACAAGGAGACTGTCGTCAACGAGCTTCAGGGCCCCGAAACGGCTGAGAAGATAATCGAAACTTATATAGAAAACTACAAAATTCATTTCGGAAAGAAATGATACCGGAGAGAAATAGTGTTTATAGATAAGATCAAAATTTTCGTAAAAGCCGGCGACGGCGGCAACGGAGCCGTCTCCTTCCGCAGGGAAAAGTACGTCGCGAAAGGCGGTCCCGACGGCGGCGACGGCGGCAACGGAGGGAATATCATCTTCCGCATCGACGAGGGGGCGAACACCCTCCTCGCATTCCGTTACAAGCGGAAATTCGTCGCGGAAAACGGCGGTGACGGCCAGGGCTCCAAGTTCCACGGAAAGAACGGCGAAGACGTGATCATTTCCGTGCCGAGAGGGACGCTCATCCGCGAATCGGAGAGCGGCAGGATCATCATGGACATGAGCGAAGTTAACGAGTTCACCGTCTGCCGCGGCGGCCGCGGCGGCTGGGGAAATAAGCACTTCGCCACACCTACGCGTCAGATCCCCCGCTTCGCAAAATCCGGTCTCCCGGGTGAGGAAAAGGAAATAACGCTCGAACTGAAAATGATAGCGGACGTGGGCCTCGCGGGCCTGCCGTCCGCGGGAAAGTCATCTCTTCTCGCCGCGCTTTCCGCGGCGAGACCGAAGATCGCAGAGTATCACTTCACCACTCTTGAGCCGTCTCTCGGCGTCGTGAACACCGGCGGCGAATCGGGCTTCGTCATGGCGGACATCCCGGGCCTTATCGAGGGCGCCGCGGAGGGCGCCGGTCTCGGCCACGATTTCCTCCGCCATATCGAAAGATGCCGGATGCTGGTCCAGGTGGTCGACGTCTCCGGCTCCGAGGGCCGCTCTCCCGCCGACGATCTCCGCGTGATCTCCGACGAGCTTATGAGGTTCTCGCCGGAGCTGGCGTCGCGCCCGCGTATCGTTGCGGCGAACAAGGCGGATCTTCTCACCTCCGACGAGAGCGAATTTCTCGAGATCCCGTCGGTATACGAATCTGCCGCGGAGCTTGAAGAGGAAGCCGCGAAGATGGGTTACCGCGTGATCTATATCTCGGCGGCTCAGAAGATTAATCTTGCCGCACTGAAAAATGAGATCAAACGTATGCTTGACGAACTGCCGCCCGTACTGACGTACGAGAGCGAGCTGCCCGACGTGAGCGAGGCGGAGACCGCCTGCTCACCCGACGACGTCACCGTGGCCCGGGGCGACGACGGGTCGTTCATCTGCGAGGGCGACTGGCTGAAACTCCTGGTGGGCCGTGTGAACTTCGACGATCGCGAATCGCTGATGTATTTCGAGAACTCACTCAACAAAGCCGGCATCATCGACAAACTACGCGACAGCGGGTGCGCCGAAGGAGATACCGTTTCCATGTACGGCATAGAGTTCGACTTCATCGACTGATATGACTGACGAAGGATTCATCATCGCCTCCTCCGTGACGCGGATCTGCCGCCTTTTCGAGGAACTTGACGTCACATTTCCCGAATTCATTTCCGTCTCCTGCGATTTTGCGGGCGGAGTGTGCTTCAAGAATTACGGCGATCCTCCCGAGGCGGTATCATTTTTCGGATCCCGCCGCGTACTTCCCGAGGGACTTCACAAATATCTTCCGGCAAAGCAGGGCGGCGTGAGAGCCGTCATCGTCCTGAACACGACGGCTGAAAAAGGGGATTTTTCCTCCCGGTGGAGGAAGATCCTGAAAAGGGCGGCCGACTCCGACCCGTTTACCGTGGGAGATCCGG
>JAFWWR010000348.1 GCA_017518025.1 Clostridia bacterium | reverse complement strand
CCTCTCCCCGGGTCTTGAAGAAGCGGGCTTCCGCGTCCCACAGAAGGGTATTGATCAGTTCTTTCAGCTTTTCGGCTTTCCCTCGGTAAAGCTTTTCGTCTTTCCGCAGGCCGAGCAGTCCGCACGCCTCGGCGATTGCGGCGGCGTCGCCGCACATATATGAGTTGATGGTGGGCCGGCACCCCGATCCGCCGATGGAGAACTCCATCCCGTCCCGGTCGTCGATCTGGGTGAACAGACCGCTTTCTGTCAGTTTTTCCCTCTCCCATCCCGCGTAGTTATTCTTTATCCCGTCAAGGAGGGATCCGAAAAAGGGAAGATCGCCCCGCACCTTGCAGAACGCGGATATGGCGTCCGCAGCCCAGAAACTGTAGAGGCGCGGGCTCGCCTCCTCCGTAAACCAGAAGCGGGCATATTCCTCAATATACGACGGATCGTGGATCCACCGCCCCTCGTAGAAGTGGTGGCCTGCGGGGCAGCTTATGGTCTCGTATTTTCCCGACCATCCCACGGGGACGGAGAATTCCGTTACCACCCACCCCCGGGGAGTCGGCTTTATGTGGCTGAAATAGGTGTGCCAGCGGAAGTAGTATATCCGCTGTATCACCGGGTCCGACAGCTCCACCAGCGGGATGCCGCCTTCGAGGGGCTGGACTCCGGACCTCTTTCCCGCGAACTCCGCGGTCATCTTTCCGGGATCGAGAAAAAGGTACGGCGATCTGTTGTTTTTATCCATTGAGATCCTCCTCCGTCAGCGCGTCGGCGATCCGCTCCGCCAGTTTCGTCCTCGTGATGGGATGCATGAGCGCCTCGCACACGTCGCGCGAGACCACCAGCTTCACGTTCGGCACGTCCCGCGCCACTCGCGCCTGCGCCTCACGCAGCGCTTCCCATCCGTCCGGGAGCACCTCTTTTCTGTAGTCGCAGTCCGCCAGCTCCACCACCACGAAAGGAAGGTCTCTGTTTGCCTGGCCGTCTCTGATTATGTTTATCAGCGTGCCGAGGCCCTTGTCGTACCGCGCCGCCTCCTCCACGGTGGAGTCGCTCTCACCCTGATACCAGATCACGCCGCTGGCGCGGTAGGGAAGGATCTTTGAGAGCATATTGTCGTAGATGGCTCCCGGCACGCCGTTGAATGGCGCGCAATCCTCGAGGAAATGATCCTCGTAAAGCTGATCGTCAGGCAGCTTATACAGCTCCGAGACCTCTTTCGGAAGCCAGGACTCGATGACGGAGGCGAACTGATAGCAGGATATCACTCCCACCGCTTTTCCGGTGCGCTCCCGGACGAGCCGCCCGGAAAGATACCCCAGCGCGGTCCAGTCGCCGACCTGCTCCTCCTTCGCCGTGATCCAGCCGTCGGCGGTGCGGAGTATGGGCGCCTTGTCCCAGGGCCGGTCCACGTAGAAGTCACGCAGGAGCGGATCGCTCACGTAGTACTCCTTCGGTGTGTTCGACTCCGACAGACGGAATTCAGCGTTGGACTGTCCCATGACGAAATAGACCAGTCCCACGTAAATATCCCGCACCACGGTAGTCGCGCCGTCCGCCTCGACGGTCATCTCATAGGGTCCCCCGGCGCTCATGGGCGGGAAAAAGACGAACCATCTTCCGCCCCCGGCGGAGGCGGTCTCAGTCTCGCCGCAAAATGTCACTCTCACGTTGCCCGCGCCCGAGCCGAACACGCATATCGGCTCATTTTCGGCGAAGACGGCGTGGTCTCTGAATAAAGGATCGAGTTTTATCATTCCGGTCACCTCACGCGGTTTTCTTTCACACTATTTTATCATAAATCGGGCGGCGGGTAAAGCCGCGCGACAAAAAAACAGGCGAATACCCGCCCCCGGATCATTCGCCCGTTTATTATCATACGTTCAGATAGAATTCTTTTCTCAGCAGTTCCCGGTATCTCTCCGGGGTGATGTCGTTCTCGACGATCAGCGGCTTGTCGCCGGAGAACAGCTTATAAACGCGGTCGTCGATGGTCCGCCGCCCGTCCGGGGTCTTGATAGCGATCATCGGCACCTTGTTGAAGGGCGAATCCGGGTGAAGCTCGCACCACACCGACGGCTGGACGAAGTCCACCTCGTAGATCTTCTCCTCGGTGAAGGAGATGAACTGCCGCCACTCCCCGTGGTAGAGGTCCCACAGGACCCACCCCAGGTCGGGATCCCGCTCGAATTTGTACGTCTCGCCGAACTGCTTCTGCACGAGCCCCTCCTTCATCAGAAGAGGGTAGCGGGGGGCGGTCTGACCCACGCCGATGTCGCAGAAATAGGGCCCGTCGGCGGTCATTACGGACATGACGCGGTGGCGGCGCATGGGGATCTCCGGTTCGCCGCGCAGATACCGGGCGAAGTAGTCCTTCACCTCGAATCCGCAGGACTTGAAGAAATACGACAGCAGCCCGTTGACCTCGAAGCAGTACCCCCCGCGGCCACGGGTGACGATCTTGTCAAAGAGAGCGTCCGGGGAGAGACAGAGCGGCTTGCCCTCCAGAATATCCAGATTTTCGTATGCGATGCGCAGAACGGAGTGATACTGTACGGTCTTCAGGAACTCGTACGTGGGCTCCGCCGGGGTGTCGGCGGGAAGTCCTATCCGGCGCAGAAATTCATCGATGACGGGCATAAAAAGTCCTCCTGTGTTTTTCTATTATCTTACCACATCCGGCGCCGTTTTGCAAGCGGTGAGCGGAAGCCGTCTCCTCAAAGACTGTCGTAGCTTTCCCGGATCCTGCTGAAGATCTCCCCGTCGGGAAGCGTGTCGTCCAGGATGACGGAGACCCAGCTCTTTTTGGTCATGTGGAACGCAGGGTAATAGCCGTCGAGGGAGAGTATCTCCCCGACCTTTGAGCTGTCGATCTTCACGTTGATGATCTCGACCTTTCTCCGGTCTTCGGACGAGTGATCGAGCTTGAAACGCTCCACAGCGCCGATGAGGGCGTACCACTTTCTGCTGTCCTTCCTCCGGAAGGCGGCGTAGTCCGGAAACTTCTCCCAAAGGAACTCCGGCTCGCCGCCGAGGCTGTCGCGGATAAACTCCGCCACGCGCCGCGCCTGGGGCGAGGCGAAATGGCGGTCGGTAAAGCATCTGTCGCGGATATCCGTCAGCAGATCGACGAATTTCTGTCTTATCCCTGCGCTGTACCCCGAGGCCCCCTCGATCCTGAAATTGGCGTACTCGCCGCCCGCCACCGTGTCCATGATCTTTCCGCGGATCTCCCCGTCGAACCTGACGACTATCTCGAAGCCGTCCTCCGGCAGCGGACGGACGTAAACCAGTCCGTCGCCGTCGGGCAGGAAGCCGTATCCGGCAAGCCTTATCTCGTCCGCCTTGTAATTCCGGAACAACTCGCTTTCAATGGACATCGGTATCACCTCGTTTTTACGGAATGCTTATTGACGCACTACATGGTCTGTGGCTGTTTCATCATCAGCTGCGCTTATTTGATCCCGCGTCTGCTCACGTTTCAGTATATCACAATCCTGCAAAAAGAACAATAGTGAAAAAAGTGTGAAAAAAGTGTGAAAAAAGGTCGTCCCATTT
>JAFWWR010000347.1 GCA_017518025.1 Clostridia bacterium | reverse complement strand
TCAGTCTTTCTTCAGAAGCTCTCTGATGTCCGCGAGGATCTCCTCGGCGGTCTCCTTCGGCTCTTCCTCGACGACCTCTTCTTCCTCTTTCTTGCTGAACTTGGTCTTCGCGGCAAGGAGGATCTTCAGGAAGATGAAGATGCAGAGCGCGATCAGAATAAAGTCGATGATCGCCTGGATGAACACGCCGTAAGTCATGGCGAGCTCGGGCTTTAAGATCTCGCCCGCCTCGTTGAGGACCGCGGGTTTGATGACCCATTTGAGAGCGCTGACGTCGTGTCCTCCGCAGATCAGGCCTACGATGGGCATGATGATGTCGGCGACGAGACTGGACACGATCTTACCGAACGCGCCGCCGATGACCACGGCGACCGCCATGTCGATGACGTTGCCCTTGGCGATGAAATCACGGAATTCCTTTACGAATTTCTTCATGGTTGTCTCCTTTCGGAAATAAAATAAAATAAGTATTCGAGTCTTTCCGCCTTAATTCTATCATCTGTAAATAAGAAAGTCAACAAATAATTTCCCGAAAAACACAATACGTTCACGTTATCTTCAAATTTCGGGGGTATAATCATAAGAAGACGGGGAAAAACACCCGCAGCCCTTTCGCCGGCGCGCCAAAGCGACGTCGGCGCGCCAAAAAGGAGGAAAATAATGAAAATAAGAAGAATAGCGCTCTCCGCGGTTTCAGTCCTGGCGGCGGCTTTGATGTTCTGCGCCTGCTCCGGCATCCGGAACGGCTCCGGAGGAGGCGGGAACGCCTCTTCCGGGATGGATTCCCATACCGCAAAACAGGGCGCGGTGATCGATCTGTCCTCACTGGACGGGATACTGAACATAAGCAGCGCGGGCAGTTACACCCTGACCGGCTCCCTCGACGGGTACGTCAAGGTGGACACGGACGGAGACGTGACGCTGACTCTGAACGGAGCCGAGATACGGTCCGCGGAGGCGCCCGCGATACTCGTGTCGTCCGCCGACAAGGTCACGGTACTTCTCGCGGAGGGTACGGATAACGTCCTGTGGTCGGGAGAAGAGTGCAATCTCACCGGGGACGACGGCAAAGCCGACGGCGCACTGTTCAGCCGTGCGGATCTTGTGATCGACGGCGAGGGTTCTCTCTCCGTTACGTCGGAATACAAGCACGGGATAGTATCGAAGGATTCCCTGACGATCGACGGAGGCAGCATCACCGTCGATTCGGTGAAAACAGGCATAGAAGGCAAGGATTCCGTTCTGATCCGCGGCGGTGATCTCACCGTAAACGGCGGGACGGACGGAATAAAGTCGACAAACGACACGGACGCCGGCCGGGGCACCGTGACGGTGGACGGAGGCAAGATCTCAGTCGCCAGCGGAGACGACGGGATCTACGCCGTGAACGATCTGACCATAAACGGCGGAACGGTCGACGTCATGGCGGGAGTCGGGGTCTCCGACGGGGCGAAGGGCCTCAACTGCGACGGAACGATCACCGTGAACGGCGGAGAGATTAGCGTCGACGCCGAGGACGACGCTATCCACGGAGTCGGCGACGTCCTTGTGAACGGCGGTTCCCTGACGCTGAAATCCCGTGACGACGGCGTTCACTCCGACGCGGACGTGACCGTCGCCGGCGGAACGCTCGCCGTGACCCGTTCCTATGAGGGGATCGAGGCGGTCAACGTGTCGGTCTCGGGCGGCGAGATCACCCTCGTGTCTTCGGACGACGGGATAAACGTAACGGACGGCACCGACGGGATGACCCATCCCATGGGCGGCGCGTCCGCCTGCACGATCGACGTATCCGGCGGACTCATCTACGTGAACGCCGGCGGCGACGGGATCGATTCAAACGGCTCGTTCAACGTGTCGGACGGCACGGTCCTGGTCAGCGGTCCGACGGATAACGGCAACGGCGCTCTCGACTATCAGAGCGACGGCGCCGTCACCGGCGGCGTTGTCATGGCCGTGGGTTCTCAGGGAATGGCAATGGGATTCGGCGGCGCGTCGGCGCAGCCCACCCTGGTGACCAACGTCAGCGGAGGCACAGCGGGCAGCCGCGTCACCGTCTGCGACGGCGACGGCGAGGTGATCTGCTCGTTCGTGGCTGAAAAAGAATTCGCCAACGTGGTGCTGACCGCGCCGGAGCTCAAGATCGGGGACAATTATACCGTATTTATCGGAGGCGAATGCGACGGAGAGGCCGGGACCGCGGGATTCGTCCGGGGCGGTAAGCTCACCGGAGGAACGGCCGCGGCGGAGGTCACTCTGACCGAAAGCATGGGACAGTCGGGGCAGTTCTCCCCCGGAGGAGCGGGACCCGGCGGACCCGGCGGACCCGGAGGCGGCGGGATGGCTCCC
>JAFWWR010000346.1 GCA_017518025.1 Clostridia bacterium | reverse complement strand
GAAAGCCTCTGCCGCTGCTCGACCCTGTATCCGACCATTGACCGCCGCTGGCTTTGGGAGAAGTATTACACGCCGAACCGGGAGGCACACGATCCTGTCGGCACGGATGCCTGCATCTACTCTCCCGGCGTCGTGATCTGCAAAACGGACGACAACATCCCCGAGCGCCTGCCGCCCGAGGAATTCGTAACGGTGGACGTGATCACCTGCGCGGTTCCGAATCTGCGGGAAAGACCGTGGAACCGGTACAATCCCGGCAGCGGTTCGTCCGTGAATCTGACGAAGAAAGAGCAGTACGACATCCACCTGAAACGGGCGAAGCACATCCTGCACGTCGCGGCGGCGCACGGGGCGGAGATTTTGATCCTCGGCGCGTTCGGCTGCGGCGCATTCCGGAACGATCCCGAAGCGGTGGCGGCGGCAACCCGGGACGCGCTTGCGGAATACGGGAAGTACTTCGACGAGATCGAATTCGCCGTCTACTGCCGGGGGTACGAGACTGGGAATTACGACGCGTTCAGGAGGATTCTCGGAAAATGAGCAGAAAAGGGACAAAGAATTTCCGCCCTCGCTATGACCGGAGAAAGAAAACATGGCAGGTGGACTTTGAGGATCGGGACTCGGAAGAAGGCGGTCTTCTCTATGTTGCCGGAGAATTTGCGAAGACGGGGCTTTACTTCCCGTATAACGACTCCGGGACAAAGGGCAGGGAATACCCCGGTCACGCGCACAGCTTCGAGGGTGTGCTTCACGCTCTGCTGGACGATCCGGCGGGATTCAGCATAGAAGGCTTCGAGGAATCCTATTCCGAACAGGAGAGGGACATGCTCCGGGCGGTACGGGAGAGACTGCTCGAAATCGAAAAAGAAGAAGCAGGTACGTCATAAATACGGCGCACCTGCTTTTGTATTTTATTCTTCTTTTCTTCTCCCGCAAGCCAACGCGGCGAGGGAGAGGCAGACCGTTACGATCCACCCGCCGCCGAGCATGGATCCGCACCCCTTTTTGCCGAGCTTGACGGACGCAGTTCCTTCGGACGAGGAGACGGCAGACTGTGCATCAGCGGCTTGTTTAGGTTCTTCCGCCTCCGTCTCTTCCGGGATCACTTCCGGTTTGGGAGCTTCGGGAACGGCTTCCGCGGCGGGTTCGGGAACCTCTTTCTCATCATCAGGGGCTTCGACGGGAACATAGACGCCACCGAGCTTCTCCGCAAAGGTTTGGGCGAGAAGCTCGTTTCGGCGTTCGGCAGAAGCGCCGTCCGGTATGTATCGCATCCCGAAGGAATTACTGCGGTAATTGTGATAGCTGAACCCGACGCCATACAGCGTCAAGAGATCGATCATGTCCGAAACCCAGATCTCTCCGCCCCGGTCTTCCTCAAAGCAATGGATTCCCGCGCCGAACTCACCGCAGAAGAGCGGTACATCTGCTTTCGCCGAGGCCTCCAGATTCTTCACAATAGCGTTTTCGAGCATCACCCGATCGATGCCGGTGACGGAGTCCGCCGCGTACATTTCGATCGTCGGGGTGACGGACGCGCCGTCTTCCGCGTTTTCCACTTTGATCTGCGCGGCAGCTTTGTAGGTGTGCCCGGTCACGGGAAGAATGTTGACACATGTCATGTTCGCCGAACCGACCACCCCCTCGATCAAGAGGGCCCGCTTGTCGTCGTAACCCACGGACGTGGAGACAGTACCGCTCCCTGACCCGTCGTCCGACCAAAAGCTGAAATTCCCCGCGGTATCCTTGTCTTCGCAGACGATCGTGCGGATCAGTTCCCCCTGCTTGTCATATTCATAGATGACCAGGTTGTCTCCATAACACTTTCCGCCCGCACCGAGGCCGCTGACATGGAGGCTGACGCCGAGAATGTCCACGGTTTTAGAAATCTTGGCGATGGAGGTCTCAGCGTACTGCCAGCCATCCGCGCCGACATCGACGCCATTACCATACTGCGCCGAAATCCACGTGAGTCCCGAAGCCCTGACTTCTTCGCTGTCCGGATAGGAGCAGTCCTCGTCCTCCGTTCCCGCCCACGCAAATCCCTGGTGGGTGAAATCGGACGGTTCGTAGCAGTGAAATTCATACGCGTAATTGTCATCTTCGATTTCAATATACTGTTCGGTTCCTTTGAACTCCCACAGCATCTCGCCGGTGGACGGATCTTTTGTCCCCTCCGCCTTTTCAATGAAGATGATGTGATTCCGGTCGATCTCCCGGATGGCGTCGACGGTTTCCTGCGCGAGCTGCTGCCACACGCGGAGCCCGTCGTGCGCGTCCGTCTCCCCAACGGGCCGCGGCTCATTGACAAGTCCGTATCCAAGGATGGCCGGCTCGTCGGCATAACGGCGAGCGATCTCCTGCCAGAGCGCGGTGAACCGCTTCTGGTTCTCCCTGTCCGTCCAGAGCGAATCTCCTTCTCCCTGGGACTGATACCCTCCCTGCGGGAAGTGAAGATTCAGCAGCAGCCGGATACCTGCGTCTTTCGCCCACTTCACGTTTTCGTCGAGCCAGGCGAAGCCCGTTTCGAGATATTCGTAAGGCACGTCGTCCGATTCTAAGACGCGGTAGTTCAGGTAGTACCGAACGGTGTTGAAACCGAGTTCTGCCAGCTCCAGGTAGCTGTCCGCATTGTTGTGTCCGGTCGGAGGCTCCGCGGAATCGGAGAAAACATCGTTTTCAAACGCGATGCCGTGGATCACGTATTCCGATCCGTCCTCCAGACAGAAGCAGCGTCCGTTGGTTCTGACCAAACCGCTGATTTCGGTGTCCGCCGCTCGGACGGTTCCGACAAAACAACCGGAAAGCATTGCAAAAAGGAGCAGTACCGCGGTGATCCGAGCGGATTTTGGATGAATTCTTCTGTCAAGGATCGGCATTACATATACTCCTTGAAATCATCGAGGGGAGCATCGAAATCCTCGGACATTTTGATTTGACCCCGATAGATTCCATAAGGTCTCCGCTTTTGCCCCTCAGGTTTCGACACGTTTTTTCCCTCAGCTTCCTTTTTCAAGTATTTCAGATACCGTATCACTTTATCCAGAATTTCCTCGGATGTTCCTTGTGCTTCTCGGATCAATGTCTCGAATGTCATAACACAGTCCCGCCCTCGCTTTTCTCATAGTACAGTATAGCATAAATCCTTCCGGCATGCAAGAGCAATTCCGCTCCGATCGGCCTCTCAGCCGGGCTTTTCTTTTTCACTGTCCAGCTCAGGGGTCGGCAATACCGACCCCTGACGAGTTAACAGAAATGTTTCTGGACTTCCGGCAGAAGGTGTGGTATTGTTGTGTGCCGGAAGGACGGTGATCAGAATGAAACTGCTAAAAGAGCTTGCCCTTGGCAATATCCAGCCGATGGTTCGGAACTTCAAGAAAGACGGTGTTTACGCCAAACTACTGGCCGAGGTAACCGAGCGTCAGGAGAAATTGATCGAAACCCTGTCCCCGGAACAGAAAGCCCTGTTCGATGATGCTTCTCAAGCCGAGATCGATCTCTCCGTAGAGAACGACCATGATCTCTTCGTAAAGGGCTTCGTCCTCGGCGCGCAGATGATGCTTGAAATCCTGACGGCGGACCCGATGGAAGACGTGGTGAGATGATCGTTCCCGCTACAGATCGGGATACGGCAGGACATATCGTTCCTGTTCCCAAAATCAATGTTTATCGGCATAAAACGATGAGGCATCACGAATTACAGCATCATGAATTACAATACGTTGTTGGAGTCTCTTCCCGTCCGTCCCGGGGACACTGTCTATTACGTCTGGAAAAGTAAAGACGGATGGCGGCTCGCCGAAGAACGTGTCCGCTCAGTCCTGTTCGGAGAGGACGGCAAGCTGCGGGTGATGATTACGAATACGAAAGAGAAAACCTTCATTTACGGGGAAGATATGGTTTACCGCACCCTGGAGGAAGCCATAAAACAGTATACCGTGCTCACAGGCGGCATCGTCCCGCGTCCGAGGGAAACCGGGCCGGTGAATATTGTCACAAAGGCCGGGAGAATCGTCCGCGGATTCTATATCACTACGGGAAGCGATCTGCCGGAAGGGTTCTTCGATATGGAAAGAGAAGAAATCACGATGGTGGATATCCTCATGAAGAAGATCAGGATCCCGGATGAGGACGTCCTGGCATGGTAAATCCGCCCTGTCCGCCCTGTGTGGCCCGATCTTGCGAGCGTGTGACGCCAGCCAGGGCAACGTCCCTCCCGGCGAAAGACCGCCCAAAACGCCGCTGTGAGCGCACACAGGGCAGGGGGAGACCTCGTCACGATTCGTTACGCCGTCTCGATGGAAGAAGTAGTGACAGATCGATACCCCCTAACGATTCGTTAGGAGGTCAAAGCCAATAAAGACAACGATCTATACGCCCTCGCGATTCGCGAGGGGGTATAGACAGCAAAATCGAGTGAGGGACGAACGAAACGTTAGGTCCCCACTTGAAGAGTTCCGCAGAAACTGCACCGGGCAGTGGCATCACATTTCGTTACGCCTCCAAAAGTCAATCCTTTCAACGCTGGATACGGCGTAACGGTTCGTGACCCCGTATTCATGAGGAGCAGAACAGCAGGACGAATACCGTCAGTTGAACTGACGGAAATCCCTCCGTCTGTCCGCCCGCTCGGGCGATTTGGCGGCGAAACCGACCCGGGACGGATCCAAACGCCTCTGCGCTAAAGAACGCACACAGCGGCCCCACGCGCGGACGTGAGCCGTCAGGGAGACCCCATCGCGGTTTGCGACGGGGTCTCAAACATAATAAAGACAACGGTTTATACGGTGTCGTGATTCGCGATACCGTTTTTTTGGTTTACGGATGAAAGAGAAATACGGAGTCGTGTTTCGCGACGGGGTATTTCCGACCATGAATTCTACTGTTT
>JAFWWR010000345.1 GCA_017518025.1 Clostridia bacterium | reverse complement strand
TACGCGGGTAAACCGCTCGGTTTCAAGTTCCGTGACGGGGCGAGGGCGCCCCGCCCTACGCGGATAAACCGCCTCTGCCCGTAGGGGCTGACGCCCTCGGCAGCCCGGCGGGATCGGCGTGAGAACATGCGGAGATCCCGGACGAATCCGTATCCTCTGTACGGATCCGCTCGGGATCCTATCGTGATTTGGGAGGAAGGAACGCCGGGAAGGGTTCTCCCCTATGTCGTCATCCGAGATTCGGGCCATTCTTATCGATTTTGCAGCGCGCCAGATTTTTTGCCTCTCAAGCCGTCGTCGTTATTTCAAAAGCACGGAACGGGCGCTCCCGACGGGGCCATCGCGCGCGGAGCGCAGCAGATCCTGCAACCGAATTGTTTCCGAGACGAAACCGAATCAACATAAATGCGAACTATTTTGACCACAAACACGAAAAAAACACCAAATAAAACTGATTTTTTCTCCTAAAAGCTATGGAAAAATAAAAAAGGCTGTGCTATACTGTGTTTGCTCAATTATGTAAATCATTTTCTGTAAATCTTTTTATTATGCACGGAATCACAGCGGCACCGTGAGGAAGGAGCTCGCCTTGGACTATGTAGAGAAACGCATCGACGGCGAAGTCAAGTACAGAGGCGTTATCGTGAATGTCCGCCTGGACAGAGCGGAGCTTGACAACGGAGCCGTCGTGCGGCGTGAGGTCGTGGAGCATCCCGGCGGCGTGACGGTCCTGCCTGTCGACGGCGACGGATTTTGCTACATGGTCCGGCAGTTCCGCTATCCGATGGGGCGCATGATGCTCGAGGCGCCGGCCGGCAAGCTCGAGCACGGCGAGGATCACCGCCTCAGCGCCGAGCGCGAGCTGTCGGAGGAGACGGGCCTGAGCGCGGACCAACTGATCTACATGGGTTCTCTGTGCACGTCTCCCGGCATCTCCTCCGAAGTGCTCCACATGTATCTCGGCCTGGGCCTTCACGCCGGCGAGAGCCACCCCGACGAAAACGAGCTTCTCAATGTTGAAAAGATCAGCCTGAGCGAGCTTTCCGAAATGGTCATGCGCAATGAGATCGACGACGCCAAGACCGCGCTGATCGTATTGAAGGCAGAAAAGTATCTGAAAGATCACAAGATATAGAAAAAAGATTGCAAGCGGACACAGGATATGTTACAATTATAAATCGGTGAGTTTTCTCCTGCTCGCCGAACAGTTTGGAAGGTGCTAATTTTGGATAAATATGTCATTCACGGCGGTACCTTCGTACCCGCTCACGGCATCTTCAACGAGGATTACAAGGGCCCCGAGGGCGTTTGCCCCTACTGCCACAGCATGAACTTCTACCTGGAGCCGGACGGCAAGGCCACCTGCTGCCTCTGCGGCACGGAGGGCGTCATCAAAAACGTGGACGGCAAATACGTCTTCGAGTTCGACGCGGAGAAGTGGATCCCGCACGCCCACGACTCCATCTCCGGCAAGTTCATCCACGGCGACGACATCATGCGCAATGAGGCCGAAGCCCGGGAGCTGATGGCAACGGACGAGGCGAAGGCCCGCAAGCAGAAATACCGCGACTTCATCCAGCCGACGACGCCCTGAGGAGGAAGAACCACCATGTCCATTCCGTTTTACGCGAAAAGCGAGCGAAATCAGGGCTATATCAAGAATCTTGAGGTCGTCGGCTTCAGCGACCTCGCCGGCGTCAACGCCTTCCAGATGGCGCTTT
>JAFWWR010000344.1 GCA_017518025.1 Clostridia bacterium | reverse complement strand
TAGAAGCGGCTCTTTTTCTTCATCCACTCGAAAACGGGACGGATAAAGAGAATGATGAACGGAACGGGGATCATATTCCCGATCACTGCGGCGACGATAGTGCCGAAAAGGGGCAGACCCTCATGTGTCACGCCGAAGGGGATCGCTCCCCTCAGCTCCACCACGGGGACCATCGCCACGAGAAGCACTTTAAGGTATTTCAGGATCCGAGTCATTGTTTTCTCCGTCGTTTTTCTTCTTTTCCGCTTTTCTCAGCGCGAGGTAATCCTCAAGGATGAGCCGCGCCGCCATCTCGTCCACGCGGGAGCGGTGGCGCCCCGGCCGAAGACCGTTTTCCGCCAGTATCTCGTGGGCGGAAACGCTGGTCAGACGCTCGTCGCACATGACCGCGGGAACGCCGGAAACTCTCTCCACCTCGGCGGCGAAGTCGCGGCACTTGGCGCTCCGCGGACCGGGCTCTCCGTCCATGTTGACGGGATCGCCCACCACGATGAGCTCCGCGCCCAGCTCCTCCGCCCGGCGGGCCACCTCGGCGGCGACCTTTTTGAATCCGGGGCGGTCGATGAGACCGGCGCCGTAAGCCAGGATCTCGCCCTCGTCGCAGACGGCGAGACCCGTGCGGGCGTCGCCGTAATCAACGGCCATTATTATCATTCTTCCGGACTCCCTTCGTCCTTTTCCTTCTTATATTCGTTCAGTTCCGCCAGAGTGGGTATGGACGACGACGCCCCGGCTCTCGACACCGACAGCGCCGCGGCGGCGTTGCCGAAACGGATGGCGGCGCCGATGTTGCCGTTCTCCATGTAGTAGCAGGTCAGGGCAGCGGTGAACACGTCGCCGGCGGCGGTCGTGTCGACCACGTCGATCTTCTCCGCCGGATAATTGTAGAACTCTTCCCCGTCAAAAAGGAACGCGCCTCTCTCGCCGAGCTTCAGCACCACGTATTTCGCCCCCGTGCGGTTCCTCAGCTTGATGGCCGCTCTGAGGCAGTTGGCGTCGCTTGTGGGATCGATCCCCGTGAAGATCATGGTCTCCGTCTCGTTGAGGGAGAACATCTCCACCGGGGCGACGGCTTCAAGCGGGAAATCCTCTCTTGCGGGTGCCGCGTCGATGAAGATCGGGATGTCCTTGCGGTGCGCGATGCGGCACGCCTCGATGACGGCCTCGTCGGGGATCTCGAACTGGAGATAAACGGCGTCGGGGTAGCAGTTGAACGCGCCCTCCACGTCCTTCCCCGTCATGGTCCCGTTGGCGCCGGGGAACACGATGATGCGGTTCGCGCCGTTCGACTCCACCAGGATTGAAGCGAGGCCGGTGGGAGATTCCTTGTCCACGATCATGTATCTCGTGTCGATATGCTCGGATTTGTAGAGGGAGGTCAGCCTTTTGCCGTTCGGGTCGTCGCCGACTTTGCACATGAACACGCAGTCGGCGCCGAGGCGCGCCATGGTGATGGCGCTGTTGGCGCCCTTCCCTCCCGGAACGTAGGAATAGGTGCCGCCGTGCTCCAGGATCGTCTCTCCCGAGAAGGGGACGCGGCTTACTTTCTGGACCATGTCCATGTTTGCGCTGCTGACGACGAGTATCCTTTTTTTCATTTTGCGACCGCTCCTTTCACTATCAGACCGTTTTTTGCTCATACACAGTTATTATACAGTAAAACGCGTCTAAAATCAACATCAGACGACGCCGTTTTCCGTCCTTTGAGAAAAAAAGAGTCCGTCGTCCGGTTTTGCTCAAAAATATTGACACGGAGACAAAAAATTGTTATTATAATATATTATATGAATAAAATGGGTGAGTTTGGGCGGCGGACCGCCTCAAACGGAAAGGAACGGTAATTATGCGAACGACTCCCGCAGAGGGCATGAACGATTTTCTGCCCCGCGAGACGGAAATACGGGACCGGCTGATGGAGCAGATCGTGAAGAGCTACAGGTCCTACGGCTTCACGAAGATCACCACCCCCATCGTGGAATCCATCGAAAATCTCGACAACAGCGACGGAGGCGACAACCTGAAGCTGATCTTCCGGGTCATGAAGAGAGGGCAGAAGCTGGAAAACGCCCTTCAGTCGGGCGACCCCGGCGAGCTCTGCGACCTGGGACTGAGATACGACCTGACGCTCCCTCTCGTGAGGTACTACTCGAACAACCGGACGAAGCTCCCGGATCCGTTCAAGTGCATACAGATCGACCGGGCGTACCGCGCCGAGAGGCCCCAGAAGGGGCGCTCCCGCGAGTTCGTCCAGTGCGACATCGACGTGATCGGCAGCGACTCCCTCGACTCCGAGGTGGAGCTGATCACCGTGACGGCGGAAACGCTTCTTTCCATCGGGATCAGCGATTTCACCGTCCGGATCAACGACCGCCGGGCGCTGAGGTCCGTCATCGAGAGCGCGGGATTCGATCCCGCGGATGCCGATTCCGTCTGCATCACCATTGACAAGCTTGACAAGATCGCCGCGGACGGCGTGCGGGCGGAGCTGCTCGAAAAGGGATTCGCCCAGAACGCGGTGGAGGCGCTCATGAGCATCCTCGCGGGCGGCGTGACGGCGGACGATCTTGAAAAATACGCCGATCCCGCGGTGGCGGAGGGAGTGAAGTACGTCATCGGCAAGTCGACGGAGCTGGCGGACGGAAAATACGGCATAAAATACGACGTGACTCTCGTCAGAGGCCAGGGGTACTACACCGGCGCGGTGTTCGAGATCGAAAGCCCCGCCTTCGGCGGTACCATCGCCGGCGGCGGCAGATACGACGGCCTCATCGGGCGGTTCACCGGTGAGAACGTCCCCGCGGTGGGATTCTCCATCGGATTCGAGAGGATATTCTCCATCCTCGCCGGCGGCGAGGCGGGCGGCGGCAGGAAAAAGATCGCGCTCCTCTACGACGAGGGGCAGATCGCCGAGGCGCTGAAGTTCTCCGCTTCCCTCCGCGACGGCGCGGACGTGACTCTGGTAAAAAAGAAGAAAAAACTGGGCAAACAGTTCGGACAGCTCGAGGCGCAGGGTTTCTCCGAGGCGAGATTCCTCGGCGAGCCGGACAACGTCAAGGTCCTCGGGCAAAATCAGTAAAATACGCGCCACGGCGCTGAGAAAACGGAAAGTGTGCGACTTATGGAATGGACATCCGTAACAGATCTGAGAGAAAAATACCTCTCTTTCTTTGAATCGAAGGGACATCTTCGTCTTCCCTCTTTCTCCCTGGTTCCCCATGGAGACAAATCCCTGCTTCTCATCAACGCGGGCATGGCACCGCTGAAAAAGTATTTCACCGGCGAGGAGGAGCCGCCCCGTCACAGAGTGACCACCTGTCAGAAGTGCATGAGGATGCTGGATATCGACAGCGTGGGGATCACCGCCCGCCACGGCACCTTCTTCGAGATGCTGGGCAACTTCTCCTTCGGCGATTACTTCAAAAAGGAGGCGATCCCGTGGGCGTGGGAGTTCCTCACCGGCGTGCTGAAGATGCCCGCCGACCTGCTCTATCCTTCCGTATATGAGAAGGACGACGAGGCCTTCGATATATGGAACAAGGTCATCGGCATCCCCGCGGAGCGGATCACGCGGCTCGGCAAGGAGGACAACTTCTGGGAGCACGGCTCCGGTCCCTGCGGCCCCTGCTCCGAGATCTACTTCGACCGGGGCGAAAAATACGGCTGCGGCAAGCCCGACTGCCGTCCCGGATGCGACTGCGACCGCTTCATGGAAGTGTGGAACAACGTGTTCACCCAGTTCAACAGCGACGGAAAAGGCAACTACACCGAGCTGGCGAAGAAGAATATCGACACCGGCATGGGACTTGAGAGGCTGGCCTGCGTCATGCAGGGCGTGGACAATATGTTCGAGATCGACAGCATCAGAAAGATACTGGATCACGTCGTCGCCCTCTCCGGAAAGAAATACGGCGAGGAGCACAAGAACGACGTGTCCATCCGCGTTATAACCGACCATATCAGAGGGACCGTGTTCCTCATTTCCGACGGCGTTCTCCCCTCCAACGAGGGCAGAGGATACGTTCTGCGCCGTCTGATGCGCCGCGCCGTCTCCCACGGCAAGCGGCTGGGGATCGACGGGCCGTTCCTGGCATTGCTCTGCGACACCGTGATCGACGAGAACAAGGCGGGTTATCCCGAGCTCGGGGAAAAGCGCGACTATATCAAAAAGGTCATCTCCCTCGAGGAGGAGAGATTCAATTCCACCATCGACGCGGGTCTCTCAAAGCTCGGCGACGTGATCGACGAGACGTTGAAGGCCGGCGGTACGGCGGTGTCCGGCGCCGAGGCGTTCAAGCTCTACGACACCTTCGGCTTCCCGCTGGATATGACCAAGGAGATCGCGGCGGGCCGGGGGCTCTCCGTGGACGAGGAGGAGTTCGCCTCCCTGATGAAGGCGCAGAAGGAGCGCGCCCGCGCCGCCAGAGGCAATATCTCCGGCTGGAGCAGCGAGACTCTCTCCGCACTCGACAACATTCCGAAGACCGTGTTCGAGGGCTATACCGGGACGAGCTCCGAGGCGAAAGTCCTCGCCATCCTCGTTGACGGCGAGGAGGCGGAATCCGTCTCCGAGGGCGACTGCACGCTGATCCTCGACAAAACGCCGTTCTACGGCGAGATGGGCGGTCAGGTGGGCGACTCCGGCGCCATCGCCGGGGAAAAGTGCTCCCTCACCGTTGAAGATACGAAGATCCGCGACGGCGTGGTGCTTCACGTCTGCACGCTGGACGACGGGACCGTGTCCGTGGGCGACGTCGTCACTGCCGCCATCGACGAGGCACGCCGTGCGGCGATAAAGAGAAATCACTCCGCGTGCCACCTTCTCCAGGCGGCGCTGAGGCGCGTCCTCGGCGACCACGTGGAGCAGGCGGGCTCCTACGTGGACGAAAACAGGGTCAGATTCGACTTCACCCATTTCGAGGGGATGAAGGAGAGCGAGATCCGTCAGGTGGAAAACCTGGTGAACGAGGAGATCCTTCGCGGTCTCCCGGTCGAGACCGAGGAATGCTCCGTTGAAGAAGCAAAGAAAAAGGGCGCCATGGCGCTGTTCGGCGAAAAGTACGGCAGTGTGGTGAGAGTCGTTGAAATGGGCGACTTCTCCATGGAACTCTGCGGCGGCACCCACGTGGACAACACCTCGAAGATCGGTCTGTTCAAGATCCTCTCCGAGTCCTCCGTGGCGGCGGGCGTCCGCAGGATCGAGGGGACCACGGGTCTCGGCGTGCTCCGCATGATCGACGAGCGCGACGGGCTGATCGCCGACTGCGCGAAGGCGCTGAAGGCGCAGAATCCCCACGACGTTGCCGTCCGCGCGGCGGGACTCCAGGAGGAGCTTTCCGCGGCGAAGAAGACGGTGGAGCAGCTCAACGCGAAGCTGGCGGGCGGACGGGTAGATTCCCTGCTCGCCTCCGCGAAGACCGTCGGCGCGGTGCGGCTCATCGCCGAGGATCTCGGCGATATGGGTATGGACGCGGCGCGTTCTCTCGGCGACGCCATTCGCGACAGGGGCGACGACGTGGTGGCGGTGTTCGCCATCCACTCAGGCGACCGGCTGAACTTCACCGCCGTCTGCGGCAAGGACGCCGTCGCGGCGGGGGCTCACGCGGGCAATCTGCTCCGCGAGGTCAGCGCGGTCACAGGCGGGCGCGGAGGCGGCCGTCCCGACAGTGCGACTTCCGGCGGACGCGATATCACGAAGATCGGCGACGCGCTCAGCGCGGCGGAAAACGTGCTGAAATCAATGCTGAAATAAAACGAAGGGGGAGTTTTGCGAAAAGCTCCCCCTTTTGTATGATCTCTATTCCGAAAGGTTCGAAATGATGAAAAAACTGCTGTCCGTGATTCTTGCCGCCGTCATGCTGGCAGGCGCTTCGGCCTTTGCTCTTCCCGCGTCCGCGGAAGGCGAAGGGGGCGGGCTGATCGAGACCGTCCGTCCCGAAATGAACGTCGTAAGCCCTCTCGCCGTCGTTCAGTCCGTGTCGGGACCCGACGCGTACCGCGACGCTCTGTCGGGAGAAGGTGCGCCCCCGATCATCCTTGTAAACGGAGACGAGGTGAGCGATTTCGGCGATCTTTTCACCCTCTGCGCCGCCGCTCCGTCCGTCCCGAACGTGCGTATAACCGACGCGGAGCAGGCGGACTCGATACTCGCGGCCGCGGACGCTCTCGGATTTGACGATATTACGGTCATCTCCCCCGACGCGTCCCTTCTCGCCCGGATCCGCGAGGGACGGAGCGTTATCAGAACGGGTCTTGAAGTTACTTTGCCCGGAGATGCGATCACGTCAAAAGAGGCGAACGGGATCCGTCTCGCCGTCCGCGGCGCTCCGGCGACCTTCTGCGTCATCGGCCAGGAGCACGCCACGCTGCGCAACGTGAGAGAGCTGCAGGCCCTGGCCCTCGCCGTCTGGATAAAGCTCGACCCGGCGAATCCCGCGGCCGTCGCCGCCGCCGTCAACTCGGGAGCCAACGGTCTGATCACAGACGACCGGCAGGCGGCGATCGGTGCGATAAACGAATTCTTCGAGCCCGGGACCATGGCCCGGACGCCGCTTATCATCGGCCACCGCGGGTACCCCGCGATCGAGCCTGACAATACGATCGAGTCGTTCAGAGCGGCGCTTGACAACGGAGCCGACATCTTCGAGATCGACGTACATATAAGCGCCGACGGCCACGTCATCGTGATGCACGACGGCGATATCAGAGGAATGACGAACTACGCCGGGGACCTCTCCATCGAACAGATGACCCTGGAGGAGATAAAATCATACAATATCGTCAGCTCGGTCTATTCTCCCGGGAAATACAGGATCGGCGACATAACTGACCTGAAGGTCCCGACCTTCGACGAGGTGCTCGACCTTCTGGCAAAATACCCCGAACGCCGCATCTTCGTCGAGTTGAAGGGCGAAAACCCCGCCACCGTTGCCGAGGCGTCCCGCCTCATCAGGGAACGGGGCATGGAGGATCAGGTGGACGTGATCTCGTTCAGCGGATACCTGCTCGGCGAGACGGTCGCCGAAGGGAATATGCCCGGAATGTCGACGGGTTTCCTGGGCGGCGCGTCCGGCGCCGAGGGGATCGTCGCCGGGGTGCTCCGCGATCTCTTCAATGGGATCGCAGCGGCTCAGAGGGTCATGAGCACCATAAACTACAGCAGCATCCACGACAGAGAGTATTTCGCCGCCGCCAACGACCGCGGCATGACCGTGTGGCCCTGGACCTATAACACCTTCTCCAACGATCGGGCGTTCTTCATGGGCTCCGGCGGCATCACCACCGACGACCCGGGCTGGGCCGCAGACATGTTCAAGTTCATCACTTCGGAGCCGGTGGAGGTGGGTCTCGGCAAAAAGGTGGACGCGCCGGTCTCGGGAACGACGTATAAGGACGAAAAGATCGGGATCGCGCCGTATAAGATAAGAATGAAGGTCATAAACGGGGACGCGGCGGAGGTCGAAAACGGCCGGATCATCGGCGCACGCGTCGGCACGTCGCAGGTCGTCTGCTCCGTCACTGCCTTGACCGCCGACGGATCGGAATACGTGCTCTCCTGCGGCCCGGTCACCGTCACCGTGACGGAGAACGGTCCCGGCACTGACAGGGAGACCCCTGACGTCGACGTATTCGATCCGGTACCGGAAAAATGGGACGGCGACGTGGTATACGTCTCCCACCTCAACGCCAACAACGAAACGTACTACGACGCCATGATCGTCACGGACACCGGCTGGGCACACTCCGTGGGAGATATCGACGACGTGAACCCGGGCGTCATAAGGCACTACGTCATGTACGAAGTGGAAAACAGGGACGGAAAGTATATCGCCACAAAATACGTGAAAGGAACCGGTCTGTTCTCCTACCGGGCCCCGGACCCGAAGGACGGATTTCTCCTGTTCCTGTGTCGGAAGAACCGCTCCTACAACATGGCTCTCGGCGGCAAGCTGCTGGGACGGGAGCTGATCCCCGACGGGTTCCTTCTGTACAGAGATTTCGCCATAGATTCCGAGAAAGACCCGGAACACGTCAAAAAGCTCGAGGTACACAGAGTGGAAAACGCCTCCGGCTTCAGCGACGTGAAGGATTCGGCGTTCTACGCCGACCCGGTGGTGTGGGCGGTTTATATGGGCATAACGTCCGGCACCGGAAAGACCGCGTTCTCGCCGGGCGACCCCTGTACCCGCGCTCAGGCGGTCACTTTCCTGTGGCGCGCCGCGGGATCTCCGGCTCCTTCAAGCAGCGGAAACCCGTTTGAAGACGTGACGGAAAGCAAGTATTACTACGACGCGGTGCTTTGGGCGGTGGAACAGGGCGTCACCAACGGCACGGACGCGACTCACTTCTCCCCGGACACCCCCTGCACGAGAGGACAGATCGTCACATTCCTGAGGCGGTCCGCAGGCTCCCCGGAGCCGCAGAGCGAGGCAAATCCGTTCGCGGACGTGAAAGACGGCGCGTTCTACCGTGACGCCGTGCTGTGGGCCGTGGAAAACGGCGTCACCAAAGGCACGGACGCGACACACTTCTCGCCGAACGACAACTGCACAAGAGGTCAGATCGTAACGTTCCTCTACAGGAACGCGAAATGATCCGGAATTTGATCACGGAGGATAAAGGAGGATAAAAATGATGAAAAAACTGCTCACGCTCATTCTTGCGGCGGTCATGCTTACGGGCGTCTTCTCCCTCGCCGCCGCCGGGGAGGACTCCCCCTTCACTGACGTCAAAACGTCGCGGTGGAGCTACGGTTACGTCACGTACGCCTACGAGATGGGATATATGAACGGCGTCGGAGACGGAAAGTTCGACCCCGCCGGTACCATGACCCGGGGGATGGTCGTCACGGTCCTCTGGAGGCGCGACGGGTCCCCCGCCGTGGAGTTCACGAACGACTTTGACGACGTCAAAGAGGGCAAATACTACTCCGCCGCCGTAATTTGGGCAAAGAATAACGGCATCGTAAACGGCGTGTCGGAAGGAAAATTCGATCCGGGCGGAAAGATCACCCGGGAACAGCTTGCCACCATGCTCAACAGATATGCGGAATATCACAGCCTCGAATTCCGTCCCGCAGGGGAGCTCGATTCCTTCCCGGACGCGTCAAAGGTACACAGCTACGCGAAGAACGCGCTGTCCTGGGCCACCGGCAAGAGGCTCATCACCGGAGTCAAAGCGGGAAACGAGGATCTCCTGGATCCCCGCGGCAACGCCACAAGGGAGCAGTTCGCCACGATCCTCAAGAGATTCGACGATACGGACCTCACGCTCCCCCTCGAATACAACCAGCCGGTCCTTATGAGCCGCTACACGGAAAAAGACTATCCTCTCGTTACAGACGCGGACTTCTACGTTGCGACGGACGGGAACGACTCTGCCGCCGGAACTCTCGAGGCGCCGTTCGCGAGCTTCGCCCGGGCTGCCGAGGCGGCGCGTGAGCTGAAGAAGACCCGCGCGGCGGGCGACGTTACCGTGGCGTTCAGGGCGGGCGACTACGGCCCGATGGACTACTGCTTCACCGCCGAGGACTCCGGAGACGAGAACGGCCGCATCATTTACTGCGCCTACGGCGACGGAAAGGTGCAGTTCACCGGCGGACCCGTGGTAGCTCTTGACGAGTTCGTACCGCTCGACGACGCCGACAAAGCCCACTTTTCTGCCGGAGCCGCGGAGCACATCAAAAAGGCGGATCTGTCGGAGAAAAGATGCGCGGATATGCTGTCTTACTCGTCCGAGACGTTCACATACGGTCACGGACGCATCGACGCCGCACGGTACCCCAACAGAAATGCTTCAGGCGATGAGATCTATCTT
>JAFWWR010000343.1 GCA_017518025.1 Clostridia bacterium | reverse complement strand
GCGGATCTCGCTCCCCCCTCCACCCCCCGGTCGCGGTATGTCCCGGGTGGATCAAACTCTCCCATCCCGCGTTCTGCCCGAATACTAAAAAGGTCAGTTGTAAGCATCTGCTTCCCCCATCATCGCGGTTTCATTATCGGAGAGCGTTAGTGGCGTACTTCCAGAATACTAAAAAGGTCAGTTGTAAGCATCTGCTTCTCACATCATCGCAATTTCGTTATCGGAGAGCGTTAGTGGCGTACTTCCAGAATACTAAAAGGGGCAGTTGTAAAAACATCTGCCTCTCTCATCATCACGGTTTCGTTATCGGAGAGCGTTTGTACAAGAGTCCGCGCAAAAAAGACAGGCGCGGTGGATTCCGCGCCTTTAAATTCATATTTTGGAAAAATGTGTCCGGAGACACATTTTTCGGGCAAACAGGAAGTATTTGAGCGTTTATTAGGGACAAACGCCTGTTTGCGGGGTGCAGGGGGCGCTTTTCAAAGCGCCCCCGCGAATTATTCTTCCTCCGTCTCTTCCTCTTCTTCCTCGGCCTTTTCGGTCACGGTGAAGTTGACGATAGAAGCGTCGCCGGTGCGCATCACAATAACGCCGGAGGCGGTCCTGCCGTACGCCGGGATCCCGTCGGCGGGAGTCCTGATGATGGTCCCGTCGTCGGTGATGAGCATCAGGTCGTCGTCGTCGGTCACGGTGGCGATGCCCACAAGCTCGCCGGTCTTATCCGACAGCTTATGCGCGCACATTCCCTTGATGCCGCGGCCCTTGTTCTCGAACAGGGCGGGCGACATGCGCTTTCCGAAGCCCTTTTCCGTCAGCGTGATGAGCCGGTGATGCTCCACCCACTCGGGATCGCGGCTCAGTATCGCCGCGCCGGCGATGGAATCGCCCTCCATAAGCTTCATCCCGCGGACGCCGCGGGCCGTTCTGCCCACGGTGCTGACTCTCTTCTCGGAGAACCGCGCCGCAAGGCCGCACCGCGCCGCCATTATCACGTCGGAGGTGCCGTCGGTCAGCGCCACGAAGGTCAGCTCGTCGCCCTCGTCCAGGTTGATGGCGATCTTGCCGCCCCGTCTGTTGATGGCGTATTCCCTCAGCGGCGTTTTCTTAATAATGCCGCGCTTCGTTATCATAATGAGGAATTTTTCCTCTTCGGGAGTCAGCGTCTCGGCGGAGAGCATGGCCGTGATCTGCTCGCCCTCCTGGGCCTCGATCAGATTCACGATGTTGGTCCCGCGGGCGTGGTAGGACGCCTCGGGGATCATGTACGCCTTCTTGGTGTAAACGCGCCCCAGATTGGTGAACAGAAGCAGGTAGTCGTGGGAGCCCATGGCCGCCACGCGCTCCACGTAGTCCTCCTCCTTGGTGGAGATGCCGCGCCGTCCCTTGCCGCCTCTGGACTGGGCGTTGTAGGAGTCCGCCGGCTGGCGCTTGATGTATCCGGAGTGCGTCAGGGTGATGACGCAGCGGTGGCGCTCGATCAGGTCCTCCAGCATGATGTCGTCGTGGTACTCCACGATCTCCGTCAGCCGGTCGTCGCCGTACTTGTCGCGCACCGCGATGAGCTCTTCCTTGATTATGTTGTCGATCTTCACGGGATCCGCGAGGATCGCCCTCTTTTCGTCGATGATGGCGTACAGCTCAAGGAGTCTGTCCTCGATCTTCTGCCGCTCGAGTCCCGACAGACGGCCCAGGGTCATGGAGACGATGGCCTGCGCCTGCTCGTCGGAGAGCGAGAACCTCTCGCTCAGCGCCACTTTCGCCGCCGGCGTGTCAACGGAGCCTCTGATGATGGAGATCACCTCGTCGATGTTGTCGATGGCGATCTTGTAGCCCTCGTTGATGTGCGCCTCGTGGAGCGCACGGTCCAGCTCGAACTGGGTGCGCCTGCGTGTCACGTCCTGGCGGAACAGGATATAGTTCTGCAGGATCTGCCGCAGGGACAGCACCCGGGGCTCGCCGTCCACCAGCGCCAGCATATTGATGGCGCAGGTGTCCTGAAGCTGGGTGTATTTGTAAAACTGATTCAGTATCACCTGACCGTTGGCGTCACGGCGGTAGTCCACCGTGATGCGGAGCCCCGCCTTGCCGGACTCGTCGCGGATGTCGGTGACGCCGTCTATCTTCTTGTCCCTCACCTGCTGGGCCATGGCCTTCACAAGCTCGGATTTGTTCACCATGTACGGTATCTCGGTGATGACGATCTGTCTCTTTTCCTCGTCCACCTCGGCTCTGGCGCGGACCATGACGCGGCCCCGGCCGGTGGTGTACGCCTCCAGGATCCCCGCCTGGCCGAGAATGGTGGCCCTCGTCGGGAAATCCGGGCCCTTGATGTACTGCATCAGCTCAGACGCGCCGGCGTCGGGATTCTCCATCAGGTGGATGGTGCCGTCGATGACCTCTCTGAGGTTGTGGGTCGGGATGTTGGTCGCCATGCCCACGGCGATGCCGACGGACCCGTTCACCAGCAGATTCGGGAACTTCGTCGGGAGGACGGTGGGCTCCTTCCGGCTGTTGTCGAAGTTGGGAGTCCAGTCCACGACCTCCTTGTTTATATCCGCCATCAGCTCCTCGGAGATCTTCGCCATGCGCGCCTCGGTGTACCTGTACGCCGCCGCGCCGTCTCCGTCGATGGAGCCGAAGTTGCCGTGGCCCTCCACCAGCGGATAGCGGTAGGAGAAGTCCTGCGCCATTCTGACCATGGTGCCGTAGACCGCCGCGTCTCCGTGAGGATGGTAGCGGCCCAGCACGTTACCGACGGTGGTCGCCGACTTGCGGAAGGGCTTGTCGTGGGTGAGGCCGTCCT